>JABMSC010000234.1 GCA_013204685.1 Candidatus Omnitrophota bacterium
CAACTCTCCCGGCGACAATAAATGCGGTGAATACGGGTCCGAGCTCCCTGGCTATACTTATACTGACCATCGGTGATACAAATATAACAGCACCCAACGCCTTCAGCTGATAGGCGCTTTGCATGGCAATGACTATTCCGGTAAATAGAGAGATAAAGCAGACAATACCGAGGGATTGCACTCCGGCAAAGACCATCTGTTCAAAAATACTTTCACGGCCGGATATCTTACCCTTAAACGGTCCTATCACCACCCACCAGAGGGTATTCAACAAAAGCTGGCCGACACCTTTAGCCGTTTGTCCGGCAGTGATCGCTGTTTTTCCTATTAGTGCTACTATGTTTGCCATAATTTAGTTCGGAGTTCGGAGTTCAGAGTTCGGAGCCCCCCTGCTACGGACTCCCAACTATTTACTATTCGAATGAATTTAGCGCTTCTTCTTCATCTCCATATATATCAAACAGATTATTCAATTTCGTTATTTCAAAGAGTCCCTTAACCTTGGGAGAAAGATTGGTCAATTTAAGTTTTCCGCTGACAGCTCTCAAGCTCTTAAGAACTTCCACTAAAGTAGCAAGTCCGGAACTGTCCACATAATCGACATCTTTGAGATCTATAACGATCTTATTGTTCTCGCCCGTTATTTCTTTATCCAGATATTTCTTCATGTCGGGCGACGTCTGGATATCGACGTTTCCGCTTACTCTTATGATCGAAATATCATTTTTCTTTTCTGAATTTATCTGCATCTTCTCCTCCATTTCGTATCACGTCCACCCGCACAGATCTCTCTACAGATGTTTTTTATCCAGGAATTTGGTCATCACTACTTTTTTGCCGCCACTCTCATAGATCGCCTCATCCATGAGATGGTTTATCAAATAAACACCGCGGCCGCTCTCTTTTAAAAGATTTTCATCCAGGGTAGGATCCGGAAGCTTGCCCGCGTCAAACCCTTCTCCTTCGTCTTCGACACATATAACTACCAGATTTTCCTTTATTTCTATTTCAATCGTAACTTTTTTATCAGGCTCATTCCTGTTTCCGTGTATCATAGCATTGCGAAGAGCTTCTTCAAACGCTACGTGAATATCGAAAATGATATCTTCGTCTACGTTCTTTTCTTTAAGAATGTTTACAAGTTCCTTGCTTACTTCTTTTAAGAGGTGACTGTCATTTTCGATTATCTTCTTCACAGAACTTTATCCTTTTCCCTGAAGTTATTTCTCCTGAAAAGCGCCCATCTTCCTGAACTTGTCATACCGTCTATTCAAAAGATCTTCTGTAGTTAACCCGGAAAGTTCATCCAGGTTCTTCAATATGGTCTTTTTTATTTCATTTGCCGCCAGTTCCGGATTTCTGTGGGCCCCCCCAAGAGGTTCGGGAATAACACCGTCAATTATCCCCAATGAAAGAAGCTCGGGTGCCGTAAATTTAAGACACTTTGCAGCAGCGGGTGTTTTGCTGTTATCCCTCCACAGGATGGCCGCGCATCCCTCGGGTGAAATAACGGAATAGTATGCGTTCTCAAGAACGAATATCTTATCCCCTATTCCTATACCAAGAGCGCCGCCTGAACCGCCTTCTCCGATCACAAATATTATTATCGGAACTTTGAGCCCCGCCATCTCCCTCAGATTATAGGCTATTGCTTCCGCCTGGCCGCGTTCTTCCGCTCCTATCCCCGGATAAGCACCGGGGGTATCTATGAGAGATATAACGGGTAATCCGTATTTTTCAGCCAGCTTCATTACCCTCATGGCTTTACGGTATCCTTCAGGATGGGCACATCCGAAATTTCTTTCAAGATTCTCTTTCATCTCCCGGCCCTTTTGATGCCCTACAATGAGAACTTTCTTGCCCTCGATATCAGCCAGTCCCGTTATTAAAGCCCTGTCATCTCCAAAATGACGGTCACCATGTATCTCAATAAAATCTTCAGCTATCATATTGACATAATCCATTGTGTAAGGCCGGTCAGGATGGCGGGAAAGCTGGACGATCTGCCAGGGAGTGAGGTTCTCGAAGATATCCTTCCTTAGTTTTTCAAGCCTGGCGGTCAACCGTTTTATCTCTTCGGAAAGATCGATCTTTTCATTGCTGGTAAACTTATTCAGCTCTTTTATCTTGTCTTCAAGTTCGATAATAGGTTTTTCAAATTCAAGTTCTAGTGCCATTCTTTGCTTCCCCTTCCCTGATATTCCGATGACCCGATAACCTGATTTCCCTTCTACCCCTTGACCCTTCTTCAGTTTCCTCCGTTCTGTGAACTGTGAGCCGTGAACTTCTTTCCCTCAACTCTGCGGAGTCTCCGTTCCATCCACTATCTCCACCACAGTCCCCTTGGGAACCATATTGTAAAGCTCTATAACATCTTTGTCATGCATGCGCACACATCCGGAGGTAGTCTGTTTGCCGATAGATGAATCGTCATCCGTGCCGTGTATCCCATATCCCGGAATGGATATAGGCATCCATCTCGCCCCCAGTTCATATTCGGGTGAGTCCGGCATGATTATACCGACCCCGGGTTTTGTCCAGGGAGGTTTTATCATTCTGTCAATAATAGTAAATGTGCCTGCAGGAGTTGATGAGTCCCTCCCTGTAGCCACAGCATAGGTCTTGAACGGTTCACCGTCTTTTTTCAAGATCAGAATGTTTTTTGCTTTATCCACCAGAATTGAAAATTCAGCAACGTTTATTTTCAGCTTCTGGCCGATCCGTATGAGATCGCCATCTAAACCGTTCATCTTTTTAATAAGCTCAACCGTAGTCTTGAATTTTCTGGCAATAGCATAAAGAGTGTCACCGGGCTGAACGGTGTATTCAATACTGTCTTTGGTACTGACTCGAGACTCCATCATCTTTAAATTGATCTTTTCTACCCGAGAACGGATATCCTTAGCGTCCTCCACCCCGGGAAACTCTTTTAAAAGCCGTTGGTAATAATACTTGGCCTTTTCATCGTCACCTGAATCAGAATAAATAAAGGCTAGTTTTTTAAAGGACTTCTCGGCATACCTTGAAGACGGATACTGGCTTACAACCACCGCATAAGCCCCGATGGCTTTATCCTGTTCATTGTTCTCAAGAAGTTCCCCGGCCCTGTTATAAATAAGCTTTACCTTATTTACACGTCCTGAGCTTGCGGGTTTCTTCTGCGTCATTTTGAGAGAAGCATATGATATCGCTGTAATAACAACTATAATTACAGCAATAATGGAGAGAATGAGCCTGCTTTTTGTCATTATCCAATCCTTCGTTTAGGCAATAGCATTATTATCCAATCCAGAATATAAAAAAAGCAACGGCAAGGCCTACTATAATGCCTGCAATAACTTGAATAGGTGTGTGCCCGATCAGCTCTTTCAGACGGTCTTCCTGGATCTGTTTCTTCCAGTAAATATCATCCATTATTTTATTCAGGATTATCGCCTGTTGCCCCGTGGAATGTCTCACTCCCCGGGCATCGCAAACAACAACAACCGTGAACATCAGGGCCACTCCGAAAAGTGCCGTCCCCACGCCTTCATAAAGACCTATACTTGTTGCCATTGCCGTGACGCCGGCTGCATGCGAACTTGGCATGCCGCCGGTACCGACAAACCACTTAAAGTTAAACTTTTTTTCCTTGAAAATACCCAGCATAACCTTAATGGCTTGCGCAACAAACCACCCCATGAAAGTAGTCACAACCACAGGATTGTGAAAAAATTGATATGAAACACTGCTTACAGTCATAATGTTTATCCGTTCAATGTGCTTTTATAAAAGCTTATATTAATAAAAGTTATAGTTATTTGTCGGTTAATTATATTATATATGCTGGAAAAAATCAATCAGTTTGACCTTACAATCATTACCATTTAATCGATTACGGCCTGCGATGCCGGATAAGCGACAGCGCCTCTTCCCGTGTTTTCTGGCTTGAACGAAAAACGCCCCTTACGGCACTGGTAGTTGTAATTATCCCCGGTTTACTTACACCCCGCATGCTCATGCAGAGATGTTCGGCTTCGATAACCACAAGAACCCCTTTGGGGGAAAGCTTCTTCATCATAGCATCGGCTATCTGAGTAGTGAGCCTTTCCTGGACCTGAAGACGCTTGCAAAAAGCATCAACAACCCTCGCTATTTTACTCAAACCCGTGATCCTGTTCCCGTCAGGAATATACGCTACATATGCTTTTCCTACAAAGGGAACCATATGATGCTCGCACATCGAATATAGCGGTATATCCTTGAGGAGGATGATCTCATCGTGTTCTTCTTCGAGAAACACCTTAATTTCGTCCGCACCTTCTTTATTTGTAGAGCCGAGTATCTCTTCGTACATATTTGCAACTCTCTCGGGCGTATTTTGCAATCCTTCCCTTTCGGGGTTTTCGCCAACCGCCTCAAGTATTTCTCTCACTGCCTTTTTGATCCGTTCTTTATCCATGTTTGTCCCCTTATTTACATGCAAAGTTTATTTTCCTATACAAAACTCCGAAAATATCCTGTCCAGAACATCGTCTTCGATCGATTCGCCAATGACGAGACCCAGCTGATGGATGGCAATCTTAAGATCACTTGCCAGGAGCTCCCCGTTATATTTCTCTTTGGCCCCCTTTAGCGCTCTTGCCAGAGCCCCGGCTGCATTTTCCACCAGCACCTTGTGTCTGGCATTCGTTAGTAATGCCCCTTCGGGTATATTAACATCCCCTTTAAAAAGCTTCCGGGCTACCGCATCCTCCACGTCGCAAATTCCCTCTTTTTTTAATGCCGAAACCTTTAATATCTCCTCCCCGAATCTCTTCTTTAGATCGGTTGCATCCATCCTGCACGGAAGATCTATCTTGTTCATGACGACTACGAGCTCTTTACCTTTAATTGTTTCAAATATCCCCTCATCCTGCTCGGATAGATCCTGGCTGGAGTCCAGCATAAACACTGCAAGGTCGGCACTCTTAAGCTTCTCCCGGGAGCGTTTTATTCCTTCTATTTCCACTCTATCGCGCGTTTCTATTATCCCTGCGGTATCTGAAAGCCTCACCTTTACTCCCGAAATATTTATGGTCTCCTCTATAACATCCCTTGTAGTCCCGGCGATCGGGGTAACTATCACCCTGTCATGCTGAAGTAACGCGTTCATGAGACTCGACTTTCCGACATTCGGTTTCCCGCATATTACTACGTCAGCACCTTCACGAAGAAGCATGCCTTTCCCGGAAGTAGCCAGTATCTCTTTTACTGAAGCATAAGTATCATCAATCCTTTGAATAATGCCGCCGGCATCAGGAAACTCAACGTCCTCCGCTGAAAAATCTATAGTAAGCTCGATTGAGGATAGAATATTAATAATAAGGTCGCGTAATCCGGATATTTCTTCAGAGAAAACACCCATTAGTTGACGGGCGGCAACTTTACATGAAATGTCGGTTTCAGCTTTAATAATATCTGCAACCGCTTCCGCCTGGGAAAGATCCATTTTCCCGTTCAAAAATGCCCTTTTGGTAAATTCTCCCGGCTGGGCAAGCCTGGCGCCATTTATTAAAACCAAATCCAATATTTTCTTAAGGGGCGCTATACCACTGTGGCAATTTATCTCAACCACATCTTC
>JABMSC010000235.1 GCA_013204685.1 Candidatus Omnitrophota bacterium
ATACACGACAACCGAACCACGAACCACGAACCGTGAACTTTAATATTTTGGAGAGTGCATGAGCGATAAAAATGTTTTAAACTTTTTTGCGGAAGCAGGTATGCTGAAACGCATAAAGCGAAGCGGGTGGTGGGTAGTAGGCATACCGCATGATGAAAGTGTTGCCGAACACAGTTTCAGGTGCGCTGTTATTGGATACGTTCTGGCTAAAATGGAAGGGGCCAATGTCGAACAAGTGCTTAAGATGACGCTCTTCAATGATCTGCACGAGGCCAGAATAACAGATATGCATAAGATGGCCCATAAATACGTTGATGTTCGCGATGCCGAAAAGAAGGCATTTTCCGATCAGATAGAGAAGCTTGAGGAAGGAATAAAGAAAGACCTGGAGTCCATGCGCCAAGAGCATGATGGCCAGAAAACCATCGAAAGTCTGGTTGCGCGTGATGCCGACATACTGGAATGCCTCGTGCAGGCAAAGGAATATGTGGACCTGGGGTTTAAAACAGCAGAGAAATTTTTCAAGAAGGCCCCGGATTGCCTTAAGACAGAAAGCGCTAAGAAGCTCTGGGCCGGCGCCGGTGACTGGGATTCCGGCACCTGGTGGGAAGAGCTGGGTAAGTTTGAAAGATAGAATAATGCAAAAAGCATCCAGATCACAATTAAAACTAATACGCCAGCTGTTACGCGAAAAAACGATGCGCGATAAAACGGGTCTTTTTGTAGCGGAGGGCCTGAAAATAGTCAGCGACATTGTTGCAAAATCTTTTGAAATTGATCATCTGATCGCATCGAACGATTTCCTGAAAAGCAAAAAAGGCGACAGGGTTGTGGCGGCTTTGGAACAGAAAAAAGTTCCGGTGTGCAGCGCGTCAGCAATAGACTTTGAAAAGATCTCCTCCCTCCGAGCTCCCGAAGGCGTTTTAGCTGCTGTCAAAAAGAACGCCTCTCCCGAACCGATCGAAAAAGCGGAAGAGAAGCCCCTTCTTGTTCTTTGCGATACGATCCAGGATCCCGGTAACCTGGGAACGATCATCAGGACATCGGTTGCTTTCGGGGCGAGCGGCATTCTACTGGCCGGGGAGACGGCCGATATCTATAATCCAAAAGTTGTCAGAGCGTCAGCGGGAGCAATACTTGACATCCCCGTTTACGACTGTCCGGTTTTGGAGCTTGATCGCTTAAAAGAGACGGGATACGTTCTTATGGCCGGTCAAGCAGTCGGAGGATCGAGAGCAAAGGGCCTTGAAGGCATGAAGGGCCTTAAAACCCCTATTATCATTGCTTTTGGAAGCGAAGGGCAGGGCATCTCAGAGGTTGTGGCAAAAAAGGCCGATGGATTTTTCTTCATCCCCATGACTGGCGAGGTCGAATCGCTCAATGTAACCGCAGCTGCCGCAATAACGATCTACGAACTCACCAGAGGGGCAGATTTTTTTGATCTTTAAAAAACAGAGGTTTACGCATGAAAAATAATCTTACGCTTGTCTACGTAACGGCAACCAACAAAGACGAAGCTGTAAAAATCGGAGAAGAGGTAGTTTCTATGCGGCTTGCTGCCTGCGCAAATGTGATCGAGAACATGACCGCTATTTACTGGTGGGAGAACAAGATTGAGACCTCAGATGAAGTTGTACTCATCTTAAAGACAAAAGAATCTCTTCTAAGCGAGCTTGAAGAGACCGTCAAAAAGCTTCACAGTTATTCGTGTCCATGCATAGTGGCGATACCCCTTCTTTGTGCGAGTGAAGATTATGCCGGGTGGATATTGAAAGAGACGAAATAAAAAGTAACAATCTGCGCCTGAAAAACTAAAAACCCGATACGATCCTTATGCCCAAGAAATCTCCCCAAATTTCAATCGACTCCAGAAACCGGCTCGTTATCACCAATCTCTTTACCGAAACCGTAAAAACGCCCTGGTCATCATACAAAACGATCGTTACCGAGAGCCGGGGGAAGAGGAGACTTGAAAGAATAGTCCTGGACGGACGCTGGTCCTTAACCCCTGACCATGATCTCAAGTTTCACGTCTTGGGAACAAATTCTCAAGCTTCGGGCAAAACGATCATACTGGGGGGAGATCTTGAGCGCATAGGCCCGACGAGCCTAGGTTTCCGGGTCAGGCTAAGTGATAACATTTCAGGGCTCAGCTCCAATACTGTCCAGCTTACCGGGAAATGGCGCGCCGATAGTTACAACCGGTTGACGTTTAACGTGGCTAAGAGCCGGGGCAGCTACGATATCCTGCGGTTCCGCGCGGCGTGGAAGCTTAACAAGAGCAATGAGATAGTATACAAATATGAAAAAACTTTATATGTGACGAAGCGTAAGATAGAGCGGACGCTTATTTTTAAAGGTTACTGGCAGCTCCGGAAAGACCGTATAGTCTACTCTTTTGAAGGGACGAATGCTTCCTTTTTCGCTTTTCGGGCGGCCCTGCAGTCCCGCAGCCTGCGCGCATCTGACGGAAAAATAAAGTATCAGATCGGCATCGGTTATTCGAGCCAAAAGGTCTATAAGCGCACAAGAGAAACCATAACCATCTACGGAAAATGGAAACTCAACAGGGATTTCAGCGTAGGTTTTGAGGCTGAATATTCGGGCAGAAAAAAACATGAATTAAAATTTCTTGTAGAAAAACTTATCGGGGAGAGCGGAAAATTCACGGTGTCATTGAAAGGCGTCAAGGGAGAGCTTCCTGAGTTTGATGTAACCTTCACGAAAGTCTTTACAAGTGACGCGGAGCTTTTTCTTGCACTTAGCAAACGTGCCGAGGAAACCCGCATTGTGGGCGGGGTAAGGGTTAAGTTTTAAGAAAGCACAAAGTGGAGGCATTATGAAGTCATATAGAGAAGAACTTCTTTTTACTACACCCGAGAGGCGTGATTATATAAACATTACTCCTAAGGTTGATGCGATAGTCAAAAAAAGCGGGGTCACGGAAGGCATGTGCCTGGTTAACGCCATGCACATAACAGCCAGTGTTTACATCAATGATGATGAGCCAGGGCTCCTCGAGGACTATGATGATTGGCTAGAGACGCTGGCTCCTCATGAACCGGTTGACCATTACCGGCATAACGGGTATGAGGATAATGGTGACGCGCATTTAAAACGTCAGATCATGGGCAGAGAAGTCGTAGTTGCTATCACCAAGGGTAAGCTTGACTTTGGTCCGTGGGAACAGATATTCTACGGTGAATTTGACGGCCGCCGCCCGAAACGCGTTCTTGTCAAGGTTATCGGGGAATAGATGGGATAGTTTTCAAATTTTTGCTCTTTACTGGTCATTTCCAGAACATATGGTATACTTTTGGATAGAGAAAGGCCCTTCCAAAAAACAACAAAAGTTGCAGGTGTGCCATGAAAAATCCAAAAGAAAGATCAGAAGAAGAAATTCGGAAAATTATCCTTGAGCAGCTTGATGACCAGGATATAGAGAGTGACTTTGTTGAGATGGAGATAGCGAAAGGGCCCAAGGTTCTGTTAAAGGGTGAAGTTTCTTCCAAAAAGGTTCGAGAGATGATCAAGCAGATCATTGTAGACTCTACCGGAATAGAAGATATCGTTGACAGACTCATAGTGCCCGACGATACGGATGATGACGATGACTTGCGTGATGAGGACGGCGAGTCTATGGGAACCGAAGATGCTTTCCAGTCAATCGAGGACGGAGTGCCATATGTTCCTCCCACAGATCATGAATATCGGGAATACCCAGAGAATAAAAAACGTAAGAAAAAGAAAAAATAAGCTCCAATGGACTCTTGTTCCAGGGGAGAAAGGCCTGAATGAATAAAGATGGCATAGCCTGGTATTTCAGGACATGGGCTATTGTTGCTGCTGTACTGATGATCGGGCCGTTAGGCCTCTTGTTATTGTGGTTCAGGCCTGAAACCAGATTGTCTTTAAAGGTGTGGGTGACAATAATTGTTGTTGGGTTGTTTGCTTTGCTTGGTATGGTTTTTGTAAAAGCTGTCCAGCAGATCACGGTCTATTACGAAGAGCTGGCTCGAAGCATGTGAGTTAAAAAACATCTAATCGCATCCTCGCGCTAAGATGAAGGGGGACTAACCAATGTTTGGACTTGGATTGCCTGAGATATTATTGATACTCGTTGTCGTACTTCTTATTTTTGGAGCTGCAAAACTTCCCGAGATAGGGAGATCTTTAGGAAGGGCCTTGAGTGAATTTAAAAAAGGCACTCAGGAGCTTACTGAAGATAATAAAACAGCTAAATGAGTTCTTTGCATTCTGAAGAGACAAAAAAGATTGACGTTATATCGCATCTTGAAGAGGTGCGAAGGCGTGTTTTATTTTGTGTGATCGTTCTGGTCCTCGCGACCATAGGAGCGTTCTCATGGGGCGAGGCCATCATGTCTGTCGTCACAGCCCCCATACAAAAACAAGTCAGCCAGCTTATCTTTATCGCCCCCACAGAAGCATTCGTGGCCTTCCTCAAAGTCTCAATTCTAGCCGGTTTCATAGCGTCTTTTCCGTTTATTCTTTATCATGCATGGAGGTTTCTTTCTCCTGCCTTCCAGAAGAGAGAGAGAAGGCGCATTTCGATGTGGCTTCTTTCGTCGCTTTTTCTGTTTTTTGCGGGAATAGCGTTTGCTTATTTTATTGTCATTCCGGCTGCGCTTGAATTTTTGCTGAATTTCAACAGGGAAGTGGCATCCCCTCAAATAACCCTCGGGAAATACGTTTCTTTTTTTACGGCACTTATTATTGTCGGCGGAATTGTTTTTGAGATACCTGTTGTCATGGGCCTGCTTACGGATGCGGGCATATTAAAAACAGCGGTTCTCAGAAAAAAACGGCATTATGCTCTTATTGTTATACTGATGTTTGCCGCAATTATCACGCCGACACAGGACATAGTGAATATGCTTCTTTTCGCTGTGCCGATGATACTTCTTTACGAGATAGGCATCCTTATATCCCGCATAATCGAATCCAGAAAATCCAAAGATCAGGATCTTGAACAATAGGGTGTAGGGAAGCGGTATGATGTTTCCCTGCAATCCGGAAGAATTTCTGCAGTTAGAAACTTGCTTTTGACAATTTAACATGATAGTCTTTAAAGGAACACAAAGTTAGATATTTTTTGTTAAATTGTTTGGAGCAAGTCCATGAGAAGATCTCAATTCATATCCCACGCCAGAATACTTGCAATAACTATACTGATTATTGCTGTAAGTTCCCTAGCGCCCTCCGGATCAAATTCCGAGGCTTCATTTACCGATCTTGAAGGTATCGCGTCATGGTATGCGGAGTTTTCGCCGGGGATAAAAGAGACAACTGCTAACATGGAAATTTTCGATCATGACAAAATGACCTGTGCCATGTGGGGCGTCCCATTTGATAGTCTGGTGGAGGTTGTAAATATTGAAAATGGCCAAATGGTCACAGTCCGTGTTAACGACAGGGGGCCGGCAAAGCGCCTCTCTAAAAAAGGACGCATCATTGATCTTACAAAAGCGGCATTTGAGGAGATAGAAGACCTTGACAAGGGGCTTGCAAAAGTAAGGGTTAAAGTGTTGAATTGATCCATCCGGAACGCTTCTTCAGAAAAAAGTATTTGTTTTTCCCAAAGGAATCATTATAATTAGTGATGTATTTCCGTATGTTTAAAATATGGGGTTATTAATGATAACTTTTCATAGAAGATCTACTACGTTACTTCTTCTGGCCTTTCTGGTTTTGTGGCTTTCGTCCTGTGCCGGACCGAAGCCTGTTCCCGGGCCTCCGGAGGTCGTTTCCGTGTACGATTATGCGGGGGTTCCTACAGGTATGCGCCAGGGGTTATATCATTCTGTCGCGCCCGGGGAAACTATTTGGCGTATAGCCAAGATGTATGAGGTTGATGCAGAGACCATAAAAGAGGTGAACCGGATAAGCGATGTTAGAGAACTGGATATAGGCCACCGGCTATACATACCGGATGCCGCCGCAAGACGCCACGTTATTACGCTGTATCCTTCCAGGAAATGGAAATATATAATCATCCATCACAGCGCCACGGATTTCGGAAGTTCTGAAGAATTCAACAAAGCTCATTTGAAACGGGGCTGGCAGGGTATTGGGTATCATTTTGTCATAGACAACGGAACATGCGGAAAAGGAAACGGCCAGATAGAGACTTCGCCTCGCTGGACAAAACAGATGAGCGGTGCGCACTGCAAGGCTTCAGGCATGAATAATAACGGCATCGGGATATGCCTTGTGGGCAACTTCTCAGAGGATCCTGTTTCTTCAAGACAGATGAACTCGCTGGTGTATTTGACAAACACCCTCAGAAAAACCTACAAGATCCCCAAAAGAAATATAATCAGACATGGCAAGGTTAGAGGCGCAAACACCGAATGCCCCGGCAAACGTTTCCCCTGGAGGACATTCTGGTCGCGCCTTGGCCGTTGACCTCATCACCCGCTCACGTCAAACATTCTAGCTACAATTCTCTTGACATTTTTTTTCAAAAGTATATTATGTAATAGCTTGATCATTACGAGTATCTACCAATAATAACCACCCCGGTTATTACGAGTATATACTCATAAATGAGGGTGAATAATGGCACTTAGAGGCAGACCGAGAAAAAAGAAGATCATTCATGAACAGCCGCGAATAGATCATTTCAGCCCGCGTGGACGGCCCGGGCGTCCGGATGAGACTACCGTGAGCATGGAAGAATACGAGGCAATACGCCTGCACGATTTTCTGGGTATGCAGCAAAAAGGGGCTGCTGACATGATGGGCATTTCACAGCAGTCCTTCAGCCGCATTGTCAGGGAAGGCCGCAGAAAAGTTGCCGACGCGATAGTGAATGCAAAGATAATACGTATTGGCGGCGGGAGTTTTATTAATAAAATGGCTATTGATATTGCCACTAAACTAAAACGAAAGTAGGACAATGCATAAACAACCAAGACCAGGTTCTCACATTGCTTTCTCTGAAAAAACAAAAGGCACAACTTGTCTTCTGGAACTTGAGGGGAAAATCGACGACATGAGCAGTGAGGACGTCGAAGAAAAAATGGAACAGTTATTGTCAGGCGAATTTAAAAAGATAGTTCTGGATCTTAGCCGCGTAGAGTACATCTCAAGCGCAGGTATACGGGTACTTATTATCGCGTATAAGAAATCTATCAAGTCTGAGAAAAAAGTTCTGATAGAACAAATGTCCGGAAGAGTGAGGGCCATACTTGAAACTGTAGGTATCTTGCCTCTCTTCTCCGCTAAATAAAGGTACTTTAGATGGTCGCGAAACGCGAACAGTATATGATAAGAGCAACTCTGGTAAGCCTTTTTTGCAACATCGCTCTTGTTGTAATAAAGAGTGCAGCCCTTGTCGCTGTAAATTCTTTGGCAATTGCCGTGGACTTAGGGATATCTTTCGTCGGCCTTACAGTCTCAATAATACTTTATTATTCAGTTAAGCTGGCAAACAAACCTGCGGATATTTTTCATAATTTTGGATATGGAAAGGTAGAACATGTTTGTGAAGCACTTGAAGCTGTTGTCCTGATCGGTATAGCCATCGCGATGAGCTTCACTGCAGCGTCTCACCTTTTAAGCCCGAGACATATAGATCTCCCCTGGATAGGGTTTTTCTCATCACTCATAAATGTAACAATAAATTTTGGCGGGGCATATTACATTTTTAAAATGGCGAAAAAAAGTGGATCACCTGCAATTCGCGCCGAAGGCATACATTACAGGATGGAAGGATACATATCGAGCATAGTCGGAGTCTCTTTTGTGCTCTTTATGCTCTTCAGGAATTCAGCAGCACTTGCGCCCTTAGCACCTTACATAGATCCCGCAACAGCCATTTTAGTCAGCATTATTCTTGTTGTTCCGTCGTACAAGCTCGCAAGATCCTCATTTTTCAATCTTTTAGATGCCTCGGTAGAGGAAGACAGTCAAATGGAGATTTTGAAACCATTAACCAAGCACATAAATGAATACTGTGAGTTTAAAAACTTAAGAACGCGCGTATCCGGAAGAAAAAAATTCATTGATTTCAAGGTAACTGTCCCGGAAGAGATACCCTTTATAAGAGGGCATGAGATAGCCACACTTCTGGAAAAAGAGATAATGCAGGCAATCCCTAACTGTGAAGTTGCGGTCATGATGGAGCCCTGCAAGAGGGACTGCGAAGCGATAAAAGATAATAAACCCTGTCCTTATCTGTATTGATTCCCCAAAGCCTGCCAGGATGGGAGAAAAAATTGACGACAAAAAATCACCATATTTGTTTTCAAGAGCAGTCTACTGGGACTGGGATGATGGAGCTATATCCAGTGGGTTTTGATTATGAATAAACGAGTAAAGGAGTGAGGGATGAAAAAAGCATTAATAACAGGCGTAACCGGGCAAGATGGTTCATATTTAGCGGAATTCTTGTTATCCAAGGGTTATGAAGTTCACGGGATAATAAGAAGGTCTTCAACCTTTAATACCCAAAGAATAGACCATATTTATGTTGACCCGCACAAGAAGGGAGTTAAACTTCTCTTGCATTATGGGGATCTTTCCGCCTTTGAGCAGATGTCGAACATTGTTAACAATGTGAGGCCCGATGAGATTTATCACTTGGGAGCTCAGAGTCACGTAAGAGTTAGCTTTAATATGCCGGAGTATACCGGTAATACAACAGGCCTTGGAACAACAAGAATGCTTGAGATGATAAGAATAAGCAGAAAGAACATCAAATTCTATCAGGCATCTTCAAGTGAAATGTTCGGTAAAGCCAAAGCGCCACAGAAAGAGACAACGCCTCTCGAGCCAAGAAGTCCTTATGCAGCTGCGAAGTTATACGCCTACTGGATGGCCAGGAACTACAGAGAAGGATATAGCATGTTCGCAAGTAACGGTATTCTTTTTAATCATGAATCTCCCCGGCGCGGCGAGACGTTTCTTACAAGGAAAGTCACCATGGCAGTTGCGCGCATAGTTGCGGGAACTCAGAAGAACTTATACCTTGGGAACATGGATGCTTACAGAGACTGGGGGTATGCTCCGGAATATGTGGAACTTATGTGGAAGATGCTTAAGGAGAAGAACCCCGGCGATTACGTTGTAGGAACAGGCAAGTGTATTACGGTAAGGGAATTTGTGCGCCAGGCGTTCAGGTATGCGGGGCTGAATTATAAAAATTACGTGAAAACGGACGAGAACTACTTAAGGCCGACGGATGTTCCGAAGCTAAGAGCGGATACAACAAAGGCTCGGAAGGAATTAAAATGGAAACCAAAGGTTATGGTGGAAGATCTGATAAAAATAATGGTCGATGCTGATATGAGAGCGATCGGGCTGGATCCGGTTGGCGAAGGCGACAAGATCGTTAGACAGAAGTTCCCGAGGAGATGGTGGAAGGTGGATTAGGGTGTGTCTTATAGGTGGTAGGTAGCAGGGAAGGGGTGGCAACCTCCTTACGTCATTTAGGGGAGCCAGCCGTAGGCTGATGACGAAGCAATCTTAATAAATACTAAAGGAGAAAGAATGAGTTTTTGGAAAAATAAACGAGTAACAGTAACTGGTGGAGCGGGATTTCTGGGGTCATATATCCTGGGAAAACTTGAAGAAAGAGGCTGCAAGGATGTTTTTGTTCCGCTCATCGAGGAATATGATTTTGTGAAGCTGGAAGACATAAAAAGAATGTACGATGACGCAAAACCCGATATCGTGATTCACCTGGCGGCAAAGGTAGGGGGTATTGGCGCCAACCGGGAAAAGCCAGGCGAATTTTTCTATAACAATCTTATGATGGGAGTTCAGCTCATGGAAGTGGGCCGGCAGGTTGGACTTGAAAAGTTCATGGCCCTGGGAACAATTTGCTGTTACCCGAAGTTTACGCCCGTTCCTTTTAAGGAAAAGGACCTGTGGGACGGTTATCCCGAGGAGACCAACGCACCTTATGGCCTGGCAAAAAAGATGCTTCTTGTTCAGTCCCGGAGTTATCGCGAGCAATACGGATTTAATTCTATTTACCTGATGCCGGTCAATCTGTACGGCCCGCGGGATAATTTTGACCCGGCTTCATCACATGTAATACCAGCCCTAATAAAGAAATGCTTTGATGCAATCGATGAAGGTAAGGACGAGATAGTTGTTTGGGGAACCGGCAGACCTACAAGGGAATTCCTGTATGCTGAAGATGCCGCGGAAGGAATACTCCTGGCGACGGAAAAATACAATAAAAGCGATCCGGTTAATCTGGGGGCGGGATTTGAGATATCCATAAAGGATCTTGCAGAACTTATCGTTAAATTAACAGGTTTTGAGGGACAGCTGGTATGGGATTCTTCAGAACCCGACGGTCAGCCGAGAAGGCGACTTGATACAATGAAGGCGGAAAAGGAATTTGGGTTTAAGGCTAAGATGCCTTTCGAAGAGGGTTTGAAGAGAACAATTGAGCGGTATAGAGAATCTAGACTTCAGAGCTGAGAGGTGAAACTGCCCATCATACTTTTTCTCCATCTGTGAAATTTTGCGTCTTAAACTTTCATACGTTAAGGACATTCTCTTTAAACTGACGAATGCTCTCATGATGGCTATATTAGATAATATGGCCCTCTCACTATTAAGAACACTAGAAAGCATCGCGACTCCTTGTTCAGTGAAAGCCCGGACTAAATACCTTCGTCCGCCCCAACTTGAGGTCGCAATTTGCGACCTCCAATCTATTTATTATTACCCCCATATAGAGGTTGTTTGAGGCCACAACTTATGGAACGCTAGTGAACATAAGTTGTTAAGCCGAAAATAATCCGACGCAATAAAACGTTTCCAACAGAAACGTTAAGTAATTTAGTCGGTAAAGCCTACGTCTTAAGCTCTATTTTTGTTTAG
>JABMSC010000236.1 GCA_013204685.1 Candidatus Omnitrophota bacterium
CGCATGGACAGGAAGGATCTGGATACGGGAGGCAGAATATACACGGAATACTGGAATGAATCTGACCCGGAGAAAAAACAAGATATGTTTTTTGATCCATCACTTGCCTGGCAAAAGACAATTGAATATTATGGCAACGGAATGACTATGCACCACCAGTGGATAAAGGATACTGATCCGGGAACTTCAGGGGGTGACGTTTATTACCGGTATGACAGTCAGGGGCGCATGGACAGGAAGGATCTGGATACGGGAGGCAGAATATACACGGAATACTGGAATGAATCTGACCCGGAGAAAAAACAAGATATGTTTTTTGATCCATCGCTTGCCTGGCAAAAGACAATTGAATATTATAGCAACGGAACGACTATGCATTACCAGTGGTTTAAAGATGAAAATCCCGAGCAAGATGGTGACACGGTTTTTGAAGAGTACAATACATCCGGAGATTGCATATTACGGAGATATGATACCGGTGATACATGGACGCCTGGAGACGCGCAGGCTCAAGCTGTGGAATTAAATGATGACGCGCTTGCTATGAACGATATTCAGGCCCAGAAGGTCGGGATTTTTAACGGTACGGGCATGGCGGAACCCTCAGCTGATCCTTTCACTGGATAAAAAAAGATACCAGCACCAAAAGAAGACGGGCATTATTTTTATAATGTACCCGTCTTTTTTTTGCCAACGATTTTGATTTATTATAGTTTATTGGTATACTTTATATAATTAGCCGCTAAACACTACTTTTTTTAATATTAATATAAAGGGACAAGACATGAAAAAAAAGATACTTATTATTGCAGGCGCGAGGCCGAACTTCATGAAAGTAGCGCCGCTTATCAAAGAGTTCAAAAAACTCAGAAGATCTTTCAATGTGAAGCTTGTGCATACAGGACAGCATTATGACTTTGAGATGTCCGAGATCTTTTTTGAGAACCTCAACATTCCCGAACCTGATATATATCTGGGAATAGGATCACATACGCATGCTGCTCAGACGGCAAAGATAATGATAGCTTTTGAAAAGACAGTTTCAAAAGAAAAACCGGATCTGGTCATAGTCGTGGGCGATGTTAATTCGACGGCGGCCTGTGCTCTTGTCTGCGCCAAGTTGCATATAAAACTGGCTCATGTAGAAGCGGGTTTGCGGAGCTTTGATCGCCAGATGCCGGAAGAGATCAACCGCGTTGTTACTGACCATCTTTCGGATTATCTTTTTGTAAGCGAAAAAAGCGGACTTAAGAACCTGAAAAGAGAAGGGGTTTCCGAGAAGAAAACGTACTTTGCCGGCAATGTCATGATCGATACATTACTTTCAAACATGAAAGCGATCGTCAGATCAGGCGTTTTAAATCGTCTGGGACTGGAAAGGAAAGGGTATAGCGTATTAACTTTACATCGTCCGAAGAATGTTGATTTAAAAAAGACGCTTAACGAGATCTATGACATTATCAGATCCGTAAGCCGGAAAATAAATATTATATATCCGATACACCCCAGGGCAAAAATGATGATAAAAAAACACGGATTATTGAAAAAATTCAAGGCTCTTAAGACCCTGACGATGATAGATCCACTCGGGTATAATGATTTTATAAAACTGACGAAAGAGAGCAGGTTCGTTCTTACGGATTCCGGAGGGATCCAGGAGGAAACCACTGTTCTCAAGGTTCCATGCCTTACTATGCGGGAAAATACCGAAAGACCGGTTACTGTCGGAAAAGGCACGAATATTATAGTCAACAGGTCCGGAAAAAAAATATTGAGTTCAGTAAATAAAATACTGAAGGGTCACAGAAAACGGGGAATAGTTCCGGAAAAATGGGACGGCCGTTCCGCCAAAAGGATAGTAGATGTCATTAAAAAAGATCTATAAGGTTTTTTTAACGGATCACAGTGGGCATGCCGGCACATTTTTTGTAATTGCGGCAGGTTCTATTTCACTAATGCTGGCCAATCTTATATTTGCCAGGGTTCTTCCTGCGCATGATTTCGGACAACTTTCCTTATTTTTTACTATCATTTCTTTTGTAACAACGTTTGGACTTCTGGGAATGGACCAATCCCTGATCAGGGCCATTATAAGCAAGGAACACAGATCAGACGTACCTCTCGGACTTATTGGATTTTTCGGCATTTGGATCGTTTCGACGGCCGTCATAATAACAGCTGTTACAAGCTTTTTCTACAGGTTTGCCGGGACAGGGCTTATTTTAACACTTTTTGCAATATGTTTTTCTATTGCTACCACTGTCTTTTTGTCTTCAATACTGAGAGCACGTTTTAGATTTTTCAGGTCGCAAGTTATGCTGCAGGGATGGAAAATCCTAATATTTTCCTGTTCTTTGATGTTTTACTTCAAAATACTTACCTTAGACCTTAAAAGTGTTGTTTTGGTATTGTTGATATGCTGTTTAGCACCGCTTTCATCTTTTATCCGGAGCGGCATAAAACCGGAAAGAGGAATTCCCTATGCTCCAATACTTAAGAGAGTTTTAAGCGAAGGTTTTATGTTTGCAGGGCTGGTCATCACTGTTGGCTTCATGAATACATTGGACAGGCTTGCTATACCGAAGATCATGGGCTATGACATGCTTGCTGATTACACTGTTTTTTGGACAATAATATGCGGGCCTTTCATACTCCTGCAAACAGGAATTGGCTTTGTGCTCTTACCATGGTTTCGAAAAAAACACATCGATGAAAATATATCGGAATTTACAATGAAAATGAAGAGATATATTCCGATTGCCTTGTTTTTCGTTCTTCTTATGTGCGTTTTTTTGTACTTCTTCTCATCATGGTTTGTTGCGACGGTTTACCCGAATAAATATTACATATCACAGCCGGTAAAGGTATTTCTTGTTTTATTAGGTGTGCTCAGGCTTTATTATGCGTTTATTTCGGCCATGCTGGGCGCAGTTGCTTCATTTAAGGATCTAGTAATCGCAAACGCAGCAGCAGTGTTAAGTGTTCTTGTGTTTTTTATAGTTTTATTTGTTTTTGGCGGTAATGTGGGATTGTTTGGTATTGTATTTGCACTGTGTAGCGCCTGGCTTGCCAGGAATATATCCTACACAGCAGTAGTTTCTAGATCTATTAAATAGACGTTTGAAAGGATCAGCCTTGAAAGTCGTGCTTGTTTTGTTGATAGCGCTTATATTAAGCTTGAACATATTAATTTGGAACGAGTTTATCGTATATTCAAGTTTTATTGCGGTATTATTGATCATTTTATTTAAGGATTTTTTGTATGAAAAGATCATCAATGCGTCACTTTTACTTAATCCTTATTATTTTTTTACAATTTTCTTTATACTTTACTTTTCTGTGGGGTGCGTTAATTTATCCACCTATAGAGGAGTGATGAACGCCGGGACAGTTCTATCCATCATAATGGCGTATATTGCTTTTATCGGCGGTGCGAAACTTGGATCCTGGATAAAGGTCAAAAGAAATCCGGTCCACCTTGATCGAAAACGGCTCAAAACGGGCACAATTTTTCTGTTATTATGTTCGATGGCAGCGGCAGCATATGTAACATTGAAATATGGAGTTATAATCTTGCATCCCTCTGAAAGATTTTATGTGCCGACCACTTTAATTTATTTTGTTCTGCTGGCGATCATTCCACCACTGGTCTATTTTACTTATGCACAGTTCAATGAAATAAAAATAACCCGAATGGCAGCATTGAGTTATATGGCATTGCCATTTTGCATTATCGCTACAAGCGGATACAGGGGGCATTTGATGATCATGCTGCTTACCGTAGGTATAGTTGCTTATCTGTTATCCAGGGGGCCGGGCCGGGTGAAGATGTTCGTGTATCTGATAGTTGCGCTATTGATCCTAAGCGCTGGATTTTATATAAGGAGAGATATTAGCACGAGATTGATGCAGACAGAGGATCTGTTTGCGAGGTATGATTTTAATAAGAAGTATCTGGCCGTGGGGTCTTTACATTTTGCTTCAAGGGAAACTATTGGACTTTATCAGAAGATCGTCGAGATAGTACCGTCAAAAATAGATTATGGACAGGGAAAGTTGTTTTTTTCAGATTTCATGACAATTCTTCCGGGAAAACAAATGTCGGGAGGGGTTTTAATATATCAAATTACTACCGGCCAGGATGAATCCGCTTTTGGGTTAACTCCTTCCGCTCTTGGAGGCCTATATTTTGATTTTGGATATATGGGGATCTTTATAGGATTCGGCGTAATGGGAATTCTGGCAAGCTATTTTTACAAGAAATATCAGGTAAATCAGGATGTGCCCAGCATAGCAAACCTGTCTTTTGTTTACGTGATATTGATGCATTATATCCACAGAGGCATACTTGCGCCATACTATTTATTTTTGTTTGTAATTATGAATATCCTTTTGTTTTTTTCACGTTCCAGAGAGGAAATTAGAGAGACCAAGGTAATAACATGAAAGTATTACATCTTTTATACCAATCACTTCCGGATGTCCGGGGAGCCAGCATACGCTCGCATCAGATATTAAAATATCAGAAAAAAACGGGCATAGATGTAATTCCTGTAACGAGTCCGTTCCAGGAGCCTGCATATCCCGGTGCGCGGATGGACGAGATAGACGGAGTGGCTTACTACAGAACATATCTCAAGGGTGATTATGAGTTCGCAAAAACAAAGAAACGTTTGCGAAAACGATTAAGAAAAATATTACCGATAATACATTATTACAGGGAAGCGAAGAACTATCTTGTTAACAATGATATCGATGTTATTCATGCTCATTCTGTGTTTTTTTGCGGGTTAACGGGGTTGTTACTGTCTAAAAGATTTGGTATTCCACTTGTTTATGAAGTCAGATCCAACTGGATCAGTGGTATGATAGAAAATGGAGCCTTTAAGGAGCGATCACCGATAAGCAAGGTGTACACTTTTTTTGAAAATTTAGTTATAAGGAAAGCTAATGAAGTAGTTATTATTGGTGAGAATTTAAGAGAATACATAAGGGATGCTGGGCGAAAAAATACAGACAGCTTGACAGTTGTTTATAATTGCGTGGACCTGGAAGAAACAAAGCGGTTGTCATGTGGTTTTGAACAGAAGGAAAGATCTCTTGGGAAAATCGTATTTGGTTTTATCGGCAATCTTTACAGATATGAAGGCCTTGATGACTTGATAAAAGTATTCTTGCGTGTAAAAGCTGAATATCCGAATGTTTCCCTGATGATCGTTGGCGGGGGAGAGGAGATGGAGGGTTTAAAAAAGGCGGCAAAGGGAAACGAAGGGATAGTTTTTACAGGGAAGGTAACCAGAGGGGAAATAGCGAAGTATTATCGCGAAATAGACGTAATTATTCTACCCAGGAAAGATTTGAAGGTAACCAATCAGGTTACACCGCTGAAACCTTTGGAAGCGATGGGATTTAAGAAAGCAATACTGGCCAGCGACGTAGCCGGGATATGTGAGATAATAAAAGGTGAAAACGGAATATTGTTCAAGGCGGGTTCTTATGATGATCTATACAATAAGATGGAGCAACTTATTGATAACCCCGATCTAATAGAGAGCTTGGGTGAAAACGGGTTTACCTGGGTAAGTGAAAATAGAAACTGGGATGTAGAGATCTTGAAATATAAGAAACTATATGAAAGACTTTTGAAGCAAGGTTCATAGCATACTCCATTTAAAGGACTTATGGCAAGACAGATCCTGATAAATATCATTTTAATCGTGTTTTTCACTATGGTTTTGGCAGTGATATTGCTTCCCTTTGCGGCCGGTCTCAAGTTTCAGACCGCAATGGATCTGGAGAAAAATTATAGGTGGGCCGAAGCGGAAACGGTTTACAGAAAGGCTATTCTATTAAATCCTTTGGATGCCCGGTATCCGGCGGGATTGGCAAGATTTTTCAGCCGGCAGATACCTTACAGCCTCGACAGGAGCTCGTTATTAGAAAAGGCCGAAGATCTTTATAAACGTGCCAGTCTGATCAATAAGTCTGATCCGGCTTATTGTTATTATCTGGGCACAGTTCAGCTGGATCATGCGTTGATTGATCAGGGGAAAACCGACCAGGCGAGATGGTTGATAGCCGGGGCCGTATTTAATTTTAAAGAAGCTGTTAAAAAGGACCAGTATAATCCGGGTCTTAATTACAGTGTTGGATATGAGCTTCTTAAAGGGTGGAATTTTCTGGAAAAAGACGAAAAAGAATTTGCTGCAAGAAGATTGACTTATGCGGTGAGAAGAAGACCATGGTATGCGCCTAATGTATATGCAGCTGTTATGTATTACACCGGAGATTTCAATATAGCGCAGGATATTACGCCGGACACTCTGGAAGGATACGAGGAGCTTTATTCCTTTGCTCTGGACAATAACCTGCTGGAGCCTCGCGCCCGTATCATAAGCCATATAGATTTTCTTAGAAAAAAAGACGATCCGGCTGCATTTGAAAAGGAGAGAACTCGGCGTAAAAGAAGGGTAGAAAATATAAAAGAAGATCCCTCAAATACCGTTTTCACTGACGGTGTGATCCCCAAAGGTGGGTGGAAGGGGACGTCGGAGGATGGCAAACACATGATATCCGAAGGAAGGATGTACTGGGGTGGGACTGTTTATGCTGTTGTGGAGATGAAACGGGGCGGAGCTCGCATTATCATTCAAGCAAAGAAAGAACTTATCATGAAAACGGAAAACCCTGATAGCCGGAAGCATTATCCTTACATGGTGGTCGAACTTGACGGCCGCCAGATCGGCGAAACTTTTGCGGATAGTTCCGAATGAAAGGAATATGAATTTCCGGTTGATACTTCCGGAGGGATAAAGGTACTCGGCGTAAAGTTCATAAATGATAGGTATAGCCCGGAGGAGGCTAAAGACAGAAACCTTTTTATAGGAAATGCCAGGATAGTGTATGAGGACCAGGGGTAAGATCGTATAAAGGATTTTATGACCGACAGGATTTATAAGAATATATTGCAGACCGGGGTTGCCGCCATAATGGTGTTTGCTCCACTGGCAAAGGGAGCCATGCGTTCCTGGTCCATTGCGGTTGTTGAGGTTTCGGTGATGCTTTTAGTTTTTATGTGGTTGTGGAGGGTGAATAACCATTCAGACTGCAGGCTTAAGAGAACAGGGTTGGATATCCCGATATTGTTATTTGGGATACTGGCGATAGTCTCCTGCATGTTCAGTATATATAAATTTGTCAGTATCAAAGAATTTATCCTGATGCTGACGTTTGCGGGAGTTTTTTATCTGGTCGCCGATAACTTTAATAGAAAAATGATGTTTCATTTAGGAGTTTTAGTTGTTGTGATAGGTGTGGTCACTTCTACTTTTGGACTTATCCAGTATTTTTCAGGGCTTGGACACTCATGGTGGCGGCCGGATAATTTTTTAGCATCCACTTATGTCAACCATAATCACTTTGCCGGATATCTGGAACTGGCTATTCCACTGGGGATAGGGATGTTGTTTGCGAGCAGGGGCACATTTAAGGGACAAGGGGCAAGTGGTAAGGGGTATGGAAGCAAGATATTGCTGATTGTGGCGCTTATTGTGATGTTTACCGCGTTTTTGTTTTCACAATCACGGGGAGCCTGGGCAAGTCTTGCAGGGGCTTTTCTCGTGACTAATATCATTTTTATAAGGAAAAAGATCTTACAGAAATGGACGGTAGCGGCGTTTTTGCTGCTATTGGTTCTGATGGGAGCATTAATTGCAGCCGGATATGATGACGTGTCTGAACGTCTCGGAACCTTGACCGATGCACAGAATGAGGCTTCGCTTAAGACAAGAGCGAAAATATGGCAGGGCGGCATAGAGATGGTAAAAGAAAATCCCGTGACAGGGGTAGGTGTAGGTGCGTTTGGATTGGGTTTTCGGGAGCAGCGTCCCCCCGGATTAAGTGTACGGGCCAATTTTGCACATAACGATTATCTTCATATGATGGCGGAGACAGGCGTTCTGGCCCTGCCTATCATGGTATGGATGATAGTACTGGTTCTCCGGTCGGGGTTCAGGAGTATGCGCATGATTCCCCCATCACCGCATGCAGCAAACGCTTGTGCGGTTATGGATCTTTCTCCTGTCGGAGGGGTCGCGCTTGGGGCGACTGTCGGGATACTGAGTTTGTCATTTCATGCTCTAGTAGATTTCAATTTTCATATTACCGCAAACATGCTTACAGCTGCGGTTTTAATTGGTATAATTATTGGGTATGAGAACCCCGCGAAATAGATTAAGGAGAATATATGCTTAAGGAAAAAGAAAAGGTTCTTAAACAGGCAACGCTCATTTTAGACGCGGCAATGATCGTGTTAGCTTTTTTTGCCGCATATTATTTAAGAGCCCGGTTTCATGTTTTTTATAAACTGGATCTCATACCGTCGGCCCAGGTTGTCAAGGAAACCGCAAGTCTCAGAGAATATTTGTCTGTAATGTTTGCATGGGTCCCGTTATGGGTGTTGATGCTTTCGCTGAACGGGATGTATAGTTCTTTCCGAACGAGATCTTTTCTTGATACGATTTGGGTCATAATTAAATCTGCAGTTCTGAGCGCACTGAGTTTTGCCGCCCTGGCTTTTGTGTTTAAGATAGGGTTTGTAAGCAGGGTGTTTTTTGTTATGTTTACTGTGTTGGCAACTCTCTCGCTTTTTGCCGAAAAATGGATAGCTATCGCCATATCCCGTAACATAAGAAAAAGAGGAAGCAATTTCCGACGCCTTTTAATAGTAGGAACAGGGCCGCGTGCGGGACGATTTATCGAGATTTTGGGCAGCAAGCCCGAATGGGGATACAAAATAGTCGGGCTGATCGATGATGAAGAATCTCGCATAGGAAAAGAGTTTTTCGGCATAAAAGTTATAGGCATGCTCAAAGATATGCCAAGAATTTTGAGCGAAAAAGTAGTTGATGAAGTTATATTTATAGTGCCC
This sequence comes from Candidatus Omnitrophota bacterium, assembly GCA_013204685.1. GTDB lineage: Bacteria > Omnitrophota > Gorgyraeia > Tantalellales > Tantalellaceae > JABMSC01. The sequence continues at coordinate 8,930 of JABMSC010000236.1, forward strand.
AGAATGTGGCTGGACCGCTTGCAGGAAAGTATAGCGGTTTGTGAACTTTTGGGCATCCAGACAAGCGTAGCGTCGGACCTTTTTAATCTAAAGATCGCTAAGGCTCATCAATCCGAGCTGGAAGGATTCCCATTGCTGGTTTTTGAAACAACGTTTGGAAGGGAGTGGCAGCTTTTCATTAAAAGAGTGCTGGACATTGTTGTATCGTCTTTCGGCATAATCATATTGGCGCCTTTTTTGGCCGTTATCGCAATACTTGTTAAGTGGACTTCGCCAGGCCCGGTACTTTTTAAACAAAAACGGGAAACCCTGAATGGAAGGATCTTTACCCTTTATAAATTTCGATCAATGCACAAGGACGCTAAAGAACGTTTATCCGAAGTTATGGCATTGAATGAAATGACGGGTCCGGTATTTAAGGCCAAGGATGATCCAAGGATCACTCCTTTCGGCAAATTTTTGAGAAAAACCAGCATAGATGAATTTCCGCAGCTGTTCAATATTCTTGTGGGGCAAATGAGCCTTGTCGGTCCAAGGCCGCCGATCCCCTACGAAGTTACAAAGTATGAGTTATGGCAGAGGCGCCGCCTGAGCATGCGTTCGGGGCTCACCTGTTTGTGGCAGATAAGCGGCAGAAGCCGAGTAGGATTTGAAGAGTGGATGGAACTGGATATGGAATATATCGATAGCTGGTCTTTATGGCTGGATTTTAAGATATTAGTGCGAACTGTACCCGTTGTTTTGTTCTGGAAGGGGGCGCAGTAGTAGCGGGTTTCGGGTTTCGGGAATCGGGTTTCGTGCATGGGGACCGATAACCGAATCACGAAAACCGAACCACGAACTAAATTGGAGGGTATGCAAAATGAAGAAATCTAATTTTTTATGGATAATTACCGGATTTTTTGTTTGTTTGTTGTGGTTTGGATGCGCGCAGCAAAAGCAGGGGGCGGAAGTTCTTGCAAGGGTTAACGACTATGTGCTCACAGTAAATGATTTTGAAGACGAAGTGCAGCATTCCCCCTATGCCGGTGACGAAACCCTGGGCAAGGAGGAGTTTCTGGATCTTATGATACGGAAACAGATCCTGATACAGGAAGCGCAAAGGCAGGGGCTTGACAGGAATGAATCATTCATGAAAACAATAGAGAGGTATTGGAAACAGACCCTGATAAAGGAACTTTTGGATAAAGAAACGGAACGGGTGTACGATGAAGTTCCAAAGGGAGAGCAGGCCCAGGCTGTGGAAGAATGGATGCAGGTGCTTTACGGAAAGGCCGATATTGAGATCAATAAAGATGCACTGAGGGTGGAGAATAAATAAATATAGTCCCCGCCTTCGCGGGGATGACACTTAAATTCGGTTTCGTCACACCGGGGTTAAATAAGTGTGAAACGAAAAATCATACAGATAAAACAATGGGGGTAGAAATGAACGTTAGCACAAATCTCAGAAAAAATTATTTTATCAGGAAAAAGTTCCAGACTAAGTTTATCCTGAAGTTTTGCGCGCTCATCGTCCTCGCGAGTGTTATTTTCAGCGGAATACTTTTTCTTTTTCTTTTTTCAAAAGGGACCGTGACAACGGCATTTGTAAATTCACGTCTCACTATTTTAACAACTGCAGATTATGTTCTGCCTGTTCTGGTGGCATCAAGTGTAATAACAGTAATGCTGATAGGCGCGGCTACAGCTTTGGTGGTTATGTATACTTCACATCGCATTGCGGGGCCCTTGTTCAGGATCGAAAGGGATGTCAGCATGATAGGGGAAGGAAATTTGAATTTAAGGATCAATTTACGTTCGACTGACGAGATAGGAAAAATGGCAGATGCGATCAACGAAATGACCGGGAACATACAGCTTCGCTTGCTTGATATAAAGAAAGAGTCCAAAAGCATAAGCGATCAAATCGACGATCTGGTTCTGATGGCACAAAGAGATGATTCCGTGCCCGGCGAGGTAAAGAATAGCATCGAAACACTCAAGGAGAAGAAAGACGAGCTAGAAAGATCAGTAAATTCTTTCACGCTTGAGGATGAATAAACATATTAGGATGAAAAAAAGAATTGTTCTGACATTGTTGATTATTATTTGTCTGTGTCCTTCTGAGGCTTTTTCCCAGGCAGGAATGGATCCTGATGAATTACTTTCAAGCGGATGGATCATAATTGAAGCTGAGCATTGCACAATTATGCTTCATCCGAATGTGAATGTTAATAAGGTTTACAGGAATACTAAAATCAGGTTTTGGGATATTTTGATCGAAAAAGATTATCATGCTTCAAAGGAACATGCTATTTTCGAAAGTATAATGGAGAATTTTGACAGAACATTCCAGAAGGTTGAAAAAATACTGGATATGTATCCCCGCAACATGAACGTGAAGGTAGCAATATATCCAAACCAGCTTCTTTTGGACGGGAAACATTATGAGATCTTCGGTGAGGAAAATACAAGTGATCGTGAAGATGCGTATTACGTTCATAACCATACAACTATTTATGCTACCCAAAACTCTATTTCGCAGGAAGTGTTAGCCCATGAGATGGGTCACGCAATTGTTGATCATTATTTTTTGATACCGCCTCCCGAAAAGGTCAAGGAGCTGTTGTGTCAGTATGTGGAGCTGCATCTGGCAGATTAAATATTAAAAAGAAGGCAAATAATGAATGAACGAATTTACATTCAAAATGTCAATATTCACAATATAACCAGCACAGAAGCATTAGAATATATCGAGCATTTTTTGAGTGGGGATAAGAAAAAGACAATAGGTTATGTTAATGCACATTGTATTAATGTTGCAAGACATGATGAAGACTACCGTGATGTCATCAATAGTTTTGATCTGGTGATACCGGACGGAATAGGGGTATCAATCGCGGGTTTTCTTAAAAACTGTCCTGTTGCTGCAAAGTTAAGCGCGACAGATTTTTTTTCCAGATGTATTGAAGAATTTCATTCACAAGGGAAAAAGTTTTTTCTTGTGGGCGCCAAACCAGAAATTATAACTAAGGTGTGCAGCAATTTAAGAGAAAAATATCCTGAGATTCAAATATCAGGGTATCATCATGGTTATGATGCCGAAAGCAATAATGAGGAAATTTGCAGACAGATCAATGCATGTAAACCAGATATTGTTTTGGTTGCAATGGGAGCTCCAAAACAAGAAAAATGGATAAGCAACAATAAAGATAAAATTGACGCAAAAGTTTTTATTGGTGTCGGGGGGCTCTTTGATTTTATAGCCGGGGCCAACAAACGAGCGCCAATTTTTATGCGAAAGACCGGGCTAGAGTGGGTTTATAGGATTTACCAGGAGCCGAAGAGAATGTGGAAAAGATATATTTTAGGCAACCCCAAGTTCTTATATTATGCGGTGTTGGAAACAATGAAAGGATATAGAAAAAGTCCAAAATAACAGGGCGGGCACAAGGGGGATGGTCAAAAAAAATCCCAGTTCTTAAATTTTGCTCCATATATAACAAAGGTCTTGACATATCAAAGTGTTTATGATAAACTTTTATTGTGTAAAATATGAAAAAGATAGTTTTATAAAAAGTGAGGTAAAAAGTGAAGATATTTAAAATTATTTCGGTTATCGTAATAGCATGCATGATAAGCTTTTCGATCAGTGCTACTGCATATGCAGCAGACCCCAAAAATATGACCAATGCCCAGCTTGCGGATATTCTTGTTAAAGTTCTTGATCAGAAAATGCCTGATGGCTCAGATAAGCTTTCTGACGAAGAATATTATAAGGTGCAGGCGAACATACTGGCCGGCCAGGATATTACGAACTTCCTTGACAGCGATCCTGACGCTTTAGTGACAAGAGGAGAACTGGCGGATATTCTTTATAATGTTTTGGTTGGACCTTTTGATGTTGATCCGCAGGTCAAACTGGATTTTGTTGTATATCTGGGGTATGTTAATATAGGTAACCTGGAGGACATTCTGGGCTACAATGAGATAATTATGGCGCTTAATAATCCAGCAATATCAGGTATAGTATTTGGCGCGTATAGCGTTCCGGGTGAAGATAATGTTGGGGATATTCCTCAAAAAGACGGAACACCCCCCGAACAAATGGCACCGCAGGCAGAAAACGCAGCAAGTCCTGTATAATAAATTTTTCAACAGAAACAAACAAAAAAAAACCGCTGATCTGATCAGCGGTTTTGGGAAAGTCCTCTCGTACTCATGACTACCTCTTTGGCCATCAAGTGTCAACCAGGATCCTCGCCCGCCCTCGCTGAGTGGCTGGTTCTAATCGTCCCAGGTACCCAAAGGGGTGTTGGTCAGCATCGCAATGCGAATTCGTTGACGAGAGTTCTTTGTGCGGTGAAATCACGAGAGCCTGACGGGCGGAATAGGTGAATGGCGGCAACCATTGAGATCGCGAGTCACCCCTTGCCCGCACCTGAAATCTCTCGATCTAGATCAGGGTAACCGCCTAACGTATTGGCAGGTGGATCCCATTTTCCGAGGCGATGTCGGCGCGCTCGATAAGGTCCAAGGCGGCTACGGTGGGAACGTTCCGTCCTAAAGGCAAGGCCATGTCGATCTCCTGGAAGTGCGACGGCCCCTTCTTGGGAATTGATGATTGGCTTGTACTCCTCCGAAGAAGAAGCCTCCGTAATTGCACGTGATTCCTTCATATCTTCACCACCCCTCTCACTCTATATGTAGTGGAGGCGACGAGTCAAGTCGCTGACTCCACTCTC
>JABMSC010000026.1 GCA_013204685.1 Candidatus Omnitrophota bacterium
CGATCTACCTGTCCCGTTAGAAATTCCTTTGGAATTTGTAATGGGACGAACTGTTTCAGCCGCGTGGCCCATAACTATTCACAAATTCAGGCAAATATTTAGGCGTTTTAAGCACGCCATCAGCAATTAACCTCTTCACGTCATCAACATCATCCAGGCCGATCTTGCCCGTGTACAGCACGCTCAAGTCCCCGCCCGCTTCGCTGTATTTACTCACCTTTAACCCTCCGCTGATATAGTGAAAATCCTTAGTGATACCGCCGGGTCTGGAAGTGTCCCGCATACCTCTTTTGCCTCTTTCCGTTAACCTGTAAGCCAGATAATCAGGAAAAAGTTCCCGCAGCTTACTAAAGGTTTCATAAAATGATCCCTTCAGGCAGTAATCAGCGCAAAGCGCCCTCCCTGCATATAATTTCATCTGACGCGTATCTGCTTTCAAGACCCCGGTAATATCCTCAGCTACTATGGCCAGGCCTTCCTCTGTCTCGTCGTAACCTGCAAGCCCTTCGGCAAAGATCTTATACGGCTGGGACTCCCCATTCGCACCCCGGTATACATGAACCCTTATCTCATGCACCTTTAATCTTTCGACTTCTGCTAAAGTGTAATCAATATGTGAATTAACATATATAGTTCTATCTCTTCCGGAAATAGTTATTTTGGGGACGATCTTGCTGCTTAAAACACATTTCCAATCTATTCCTTCGGCATTTAGCTCCTTCTTTAATATGGAGACCATTTCATCCGAGGGAACCGTCTCTTCCGGAAAAACATATTCTTCGCTTTTTATGTCGAATAATATTTCTTTTGACGCCCTCAGGCATTCCTCGTCAGGTGAGCCATGCAACTTAATAGCTATGCTTTTGAATTCAGGATCTCCGCACCCAAGCAGCTCAAGTTGAGTAATTATAAAATCCAGTTTTTTTGCAAATATCATCTGTATGCTATCCGACTCATCCAGGACAGAACGCGCACTTCTAAGTGCACGCATTTTCCCGCTGAAATCCCTGTCCTTGTATTTGAAAACAGGATTATACAGGCGGTTATTCTTAAGTTCCTTGAAGAACTTATCCCTCTCTTCTTCTCTATTGAGCGGGGTAATGTAGGAATAAAAATTAATACTCCTTGCGATCTCTATTATCTTTTTGTCAATCTCCTGTAAATTCATGATCTCGTCCCCTTTGAGCTTTTCCCATCACCTGGGGCTGCCTACTGGCATCGCATAAACAGGTGTTTCGTCTTTCGGCGTACCCAGCACTTTTGCAACTTCACTGTCCGTAAAAGCACCTATCATCACTGTTCCCAGTCCCAGGCTTTCTGCCTGCAGATGTACATTCTGCCCAAGATGTCCCGCATCTTGAGGAACATAAAGAGTGCGCCCTCTTTCGCCATAACGTCCGGTAGTCTTTTTATATTTTGCGGTAATTACTATAGTCGCGGGGGCGCTCTTAACCATTCCCTGGCCGTAACATGCCCCAGCCAGTTCTTTTCGGTAGTCACCTTTTTTCACCTCGCTAAGAGCATGACTCTTCCAGTCATAGCGGTAAATGCCGGCCTCGAGCCCCTCTATATCCCCTGCAACCAGATATATTTCCAGCGGATATGCGCCTCCTGCCGAAGCATAGGCTCTTGTCGGCCCCGTAACACCATCGATCGTTTGACCGCCGGCAGCCCATAATAGCTGCGCGGCCTCTTTCAAGGTCAGAGCCTTATTGGAATAACTTCTTATGGACCTTCTGTTGTAAATAGCTTTTTCAACGGAAACCTTACCGTCAAGCTCAGGTTCAGGAAGTGCGATCTCCTCAGCGGCATTTGCAGCATAAGTAAAAGATATGACAAGTGAACATGTAAGTAATATTTTCCGGAACATAGCTGGCCTCCTTTATTGAAAGCTCGTTTATTTATACTCTTTTGCCGTTAATACAGTCTCTGTCCACAGGTCCTCAGGTTCCATGCACAGATATATCCAAGCTGAACCAGTAAAAGACCTTATCCATTCTATCATATTATTGTACATTTCTGTGCGTAGAGCCCTCGGATAGCGGAGTTTGCCATCGATATCCATAAAAAACTCGCCCTTATAATATACCAGATTGTCCGAGAACCTCTCCTCGGCAGCCTGTTTTAAGCCCGGTGTATACCTCAAGCTTCCCAGGCTTATCCAGACGGTGTTCTTTCTTATCTCATCCCAAGAGAACATCTCCTCCACTATAGCTTTATAATCCTTTTCCCATCCATTGTAATATATTATCGGGTCAAAATGAAACCCTATTTTATATCCCTTACCGGCGGCCTTCCGGGCCGCTTCTATTCTTTCCGTTATCCCGGCGCCGCCCTTTTCATAGAGCTCGGCCATGCGCCTGGTGTTCATAGACCACGAAATAACCACATTGTCATGCGCTTCCTCGGAAAGAACATTATCGATATCTGCAATTTTGGTCTTAAGCTCCAGAACAAGATTCTTAGTATTCTTAAAGTGCGGGATAAGGTAAGAGGAGTACTTGGTGTACCTGTCAAGTGCAAGTGAATCTGTGAATTCACCCGTTCCTATTCTGACCTTTTTTTTTGCTTTTTTGTCATACCCTTCAATCTGGGTAAGATAATCATCTATATTTGCATTAAGAACAAGGCCCGGGGCGTTGCTGTACGTCTGGAGATAACAATAGCTGCAGTCAATAGGACAGCCAAAGCCAATATTCAGGATCCAGTACCCGCATCTAACACACTTCTTCGTACAAGGGCAGGCCTTAATAAATGCCGCTTTTGACTTTACCAGGAATATGTTTTCCCTTCGGGCATTATATCGCTCTACTCCTCCCCTAGATGGAATGAACTCCCTCCATTTATTTATATTATCGATTTCAATGTTATCAACGTCCGAAAAATTGTCCAAAAAACCCTTGGTCCAATCCAGATCCTTTATATCCTTTTCTATAAAAATACGTTTTGGATGGATCTCAAAATCCCATGCAGGACACTCAGAGTGCTTATGATCTAATTTAACAGGCATTATATGCGGATCCCCCGAGAGGCCAAAGGACGGATACCGCACTTCAAGAAGTGCATTCTTAATCTTATGGAAAAGCTCGCCCTTCCCATCTTCTATGAAAGAAGAGAGATCTATTTTTTTAAGAACGTCTCCCGGAGAAATTGAATGAGCCTGGGATATTTCATAAATGAGCCTTATGATCTCATTTTTCTTATTAACACCAAGCTTTATTGGCAAAATGTCCTTAAGCAATTTTTCGATTTTGTTAATAAGATTAATATTATTTTTAATAACCATTGGGGTATTATACCGTAGGGTGATATGTGGAGCAAGGAGTATAGTCGTGCCCCGTTACAGATTTCAGAGAAATTTGTAACGGGGCGTGGGGACAATGTATAAATGCTGTATAAACAAAAAACCCTGCATTATGCAGGGTTTTTTGTTTGTTGGTGAAAAGTGGCACGCCCGGCAGGATTTGAACCTGCTACCCTCTGCTTAGAAGGCAGATGCTCTATCCAAATGAGCTACGGGCGCACCGCATAGTAGGCTTTCTTCGCCGTAAATTTACTGGTGCGGATGAAGGGATTCGAACCC
>JABMSC010000027.1 GCA_013204685.1 Candidatus Omnitrophota bacterium
GCGAAATTTGATGATCTGGTTGATGCGTATTGTGACCGATAGCTCAGATTAATATCAGGACAGCAGGACATCGGGATATCGGAACATCAGGTGGAAAAACCGATAGCCCGATACCCCGATACCCTAAAATGTTGGGCATAAATCAGTCCCATAAATTCTTATGTTTAACGTCACTCCCCGGAAAGAAAAAAACCTCCAGGAAAAAATGCATCGCTTTGGAATAAAGAAAAGCGATATTACTGAACGTTTTGTCCGCTCAGGCGGGCGCGGCGGGCAAAATGTGAATAAAGTATCCACTTGCGTTTATCTTAAACATATCCCCACAGGTACGGAAGTAAAATGTTCCAGAGAAAGATCTCAGTCACTTAACCGTTTTCTCGCCAGAAGAATGCTCCTGGCGAAGATCGAGAACAAGGTGCTCGGTAAAGCTTCCGAAGAGCGAAAACGTATAGAGAAACTGCGGAGACAGAAACGTAAAAGGTCCAAGAGAGCCAAAGAAAAAATGCTTGAAGGAAAAAAGAAGCAATCGGCCAAGAAAGCATTAAGGAAACCGGTGGGGATGGAGGAGTAGAGCGCCGCTGCATATTCTCATGAAAAAACTCACACTAGACATGCATGACATTTTCAACAAACACGGCGCGATTGAGAATGCCTTGAGAGAGACCCTGCAGGAGGCCAGGGACAAGAAGGTAAAGATAGTCGAGATCATTCCCGGCAAGGGATCAGGCCAGCTGAAAAAGAGGGTCCTGAAGTTTCTCGAGAGGAACAGGGACCTTTATGACAGGGTGGACAAAGATTCTAAGAACTGGGGCAGGCTATTTGTGAGGATGTGAGGGGATCAAGAAGAAAAGGGTATCAGGATATCCTATCCTACCGATGACCCGATAACCTGATAACCTGATAACCTTGACAAGTTGTTTACGGTGACAAGATATGGCTAAGAAAATCCGCGATTCATGGGGTTCCAGGATCGGCATAATAATGGCTGTAGCAGGTTCGGCTGTCGGGCTGGGGAACTTCTTGAGGTTTCCCGTTCAGGCTGCTAAGAACGGCGGCGGAGCTTTTATGATCCCTTATTTTGTCGCGCTTCTTTTGGTCGGCATTCCCCTCATGTGGATAGAATGGTCTATCGGGCGTTACGGCGGCGGATTCGGTCATTCAACGGCTCCGGGTGTTTTCCACAGTCTCCGGGAGAAAAACCGCTTTATCAAGTACTTTGGTGTTATCGGCATTTTCGGACCGCTTGTCATAATGATCTATTATACTTATATCGAATCATGGACACTGGCTTATAGTTTTTTTGCTCTTGTTCAGAAATATTCCGGCATTACCGATCAGGCGTCCATGCAGGCATTTTTAAGAGGATTCCAGGGGCTTGAACGAAATGAGTATTTTTCCAGCATCGCACCCGCATACATATTTTTTCTCATCACTTTTATAGTGAATATGGTGGTTCTAAAACACGGTATTAGGGGAGGGATAGAACGGTTTTGTAAATTTGCCATGCCGACTCTTTTTGTTTTTGCTATTATCCTTGCTGTTCGCGTTCTTACTCTCGGGATCCCGGATGCGGCAAGGCCCGGTTGGAGTATCACAAATGGTCTTGGGTATCTGTGGAACCCCGACTTCTCTCAGCTCAAGAATCCCAGTGTCTGGCTGGCGGCCACGGGCCAGATATTTTTTACACTTAGTGTCGGGATGGGTGTTATCCTGACTTACGCCAGTTATCTTAAAAGAGGAGATGATGTGGCTCTTTCCGGCCTTACGGCGGTAAGCATGAACGAGACGGCGGAAGTCGTTCTTGGAGGGAGCATAGTCATTCCCGCGGCGTTTGTTTTCTTCGGCCCCATGGCGATAAGTTCTATAGCCGGATCAGGCGCTTTTAATCTGGGATTTGTCACGATGCCCCTTATTTTCGGGCAGATGCCGTTTTCGGAGGGTTTCGGCTTTTTATGGTTCGGCCTGCTTTTTCTGGCCGGTGTGACTTCGTCGGTTTCCATGGCGCAACCGGCGATCGCGTTTCTTGAGGACGAGTTCAATATTTCCCGCGAAAAAGCTGTGGTACTCTTTGGCATCGTGACCTTTACTCTATGTAACGGTGCAATATTCTTTCTGGGAAAAGGTGTCGTTGACGAGTTAGATTTCTGGGGGGGAACGTTCTGCCTGGTTCTTTTTGCGACAGTTGAGGTAATATTGTTCGGATGGGTTTTTGGCATTAACAGGGCATGGGAGGAAGTGCATCACGGCGCTGACATGAAAATACCGTTTATATACAAATACATTATCAAGTATGTAACTCCGGTATTTCTTCTTGTGGTGCTTGTTACATGGTTCTTTCAAAAATGGCTGCCAATAATCAGAATGGATGATGTTCCGTCTGAAAATAAACCCTATATACTTGCTACGCGTGTCGGCCTCTGGCTGATCTTTCTTGCGCTTGTAGTTATGGTCAAGGTAGCATGGCGCAGGAGAAAAGGAGGAGGGGAGGGCGCATGACGATACTCGGATGGATATTTATAATTATTTCATGGGGCGCGATACTTGCTCTGGTTGTATACTGTTTCACAAAAATTCTCCGCAAGAAGGTCATCGATTAAGGTGCGCCTGCAAAGATTGTTAGGCGCCAAGTACAACGACAGTAGCCAGTAGTCAGTATCCAGCATAGAGAGAGGGTGTGCCTAGTTTTTGGTTCGCTTTGTTAGAACAACCTGCCCCGTTATAAATTTCTTTGAAATTTTTAACAAAGGGTGCTGAGTTACAGGAGAGCCTTCTTCATACTGACTGCTGAATACTGAACCCTGACTGTATTTTCACTTTTTTTTTGCATTTTGGCGAAAAGTGGTATAATATTATAATAAATATAGTTTATAGACTGAATATGATATAGACGAATGTTACATTCGCGCAAGAAGAGGAGACGCAAATGGAAAAAGACGTAGCAGTTTTCGCAAAAAACAAATATCAGGACGTCAAATTTCGTATCTCAGAATACCAGGGGAATGATGTTATTGACATCAGGATCTGGACCCAGCCGCCCCAGGGAGATGAGAAGGTTCCTACCGGTAAGGGCGTTAACATTAACGTCAAACTCTTCCCGCAATTAAAGGAAGCAGTTGAGCAGTTGGGAAAGGAACTTAAGGAAGCCAACTTGGGATAGGTCCTGCCCGAAAAAATATTCAAGAAAAGGTCATGGCTTTGTTACCATTGCTTTGTTGCTGGCAGTGCAGGTGGGGGGGTATCGGTTTATGAATAAAGAGGGGAAGAAAGGCAAGCCGGAAGAAAAAAGAAGATACATAAGGCATCTTCTTGTGAGCCCTCTTGAATTTCAGGTGTCGGATGAGGAAACTGAGAAGACAGAAACGGTCAATGTCAGTGAAGGCGGCCTCATGTTCATATCGAAGAAATATGTTGAACCCGGAAAAAAGATAAAACTCAACATGCCCCTGTACGACAAAGTGTTCACAATAAGTGCAGAAGTCGTTCATTGCGAAAAAGAAGAGACAACAAAACTACACCGAATAGGAGTAGCTTTTGTCAGTTATGCCGATGCTTTTAAAGTTAAACTTATAGAACAGATTTATCTGATAGAAGAATACCGGGAGCTGCGTTCCCTGCAGCTTGGCAGGGAGATCTCGCTTCAGGAAGCCTCTAAAGAATGGATAAAACGATATTCTGAGCGGTTCGAGAAGTTGTACTGGTAAGACGATAACTTTTATTTGATCCCGCTGTAGTTTATCCCCGTGAAAACGGGGACGGGGATGACACACAGAAAGCCTGGAGGAAACTCCGGGCTTTTTTTGTAAGACGCAGATTAACGCAGATGTATGTAGGGGCACGGCATGCCGTGCCCCTA
>JABMSC010000028.1 GCA_013204685.1 Candidatus Omnitrophota bacterium
AGTGGTTTCCGGCGAGTTCGGCCGAGCAAAGCGAGGCCGCATTTCTGAGCCCGGAAGCCACTCCTGCTTCTGAATAAAAAAAAGCCCGGCTGAATTCTCAACCGGGTTTAATTCTGAGCGAGGGGACACAAAACCCGAGCTACATGCGAGGGTTTTGAGCCCCCTCGTTCGCTCGTTAATGACGAGGAGTAAATACTGAAAAATACATTTTTCAGTATTTGCGACGAGGAATTAACAAAAAAGGCAGCTGCGTTTGCAGTTGCCTTTTACAAATTATTTCGGAGAAATAATTTGGAGCGAGCGAGGGGAATCGAACCCCCGTGGCCAGCTTGGGAAGCTGGAGCACTACCACTGTGCTACGCTCGCACTAAAACTTCGTCAGCTTCTCAAAATGCTTAACTCTTTCCTCGACGTCTTCAGGCTTTGTTTTCAAAAGACCCGTGGCGCTGAATCTTTCCACCGCGAAAGACGCCATTATGCTTCCATATACCAGAGCCCTTCTTAAGACCCTGTCCGTGATCTTTGGTGATCTGGAAAGATACCCCAGCATCCCGCCCGCAAAGGTGTCCCCCGCGCCGGTGGGATCGGATAATTTTTCCAAAAGATATGCCGGGACCATGAACCTGAGGCCCTTCGAGAAAAAAAGCGCTCCGTGTTCACCCTTTTTGATAACGATCATCCTGGCCCCCCTGGACGCGATGAATTTTGCCGCATCGAGAAGGTTTTTCTCCCCTGAGAGCTGGCGCGCCTCTGCGTCATTTAAAAGAAATATATCTACCTTCTTAAGAAGCCTGAGCAGAGCCTTCTTACTATGCTCTATCCACAGGTTCATTGTGTCGCAGGCAACAAGGCCAAATGGTTTTATTTGATGGAAAATAAAGCTCTGAAGTTCAGGATCAATATTCGCAAGAAGAAGATTGTCTTTTGGGTCTATCTTTTTAGGGATCACCGGGCGGAATCCTTCAAAGACATTGAGTTCAGTGTTGAGAGTCTCGGCGTAACTCAGATCATACTGGTACCGGGCCTCCCATCTAAAGGTCCTTCCATCTTTTATTTCAAGCCCTTCGATATCTATATTTCTTTTCTTGAAAATATTGAGGTATTTCCTGGGAAAATCCTTACCCACCACACTGATCAGGCTCACCGGGACAAAAAATGACGCGCTTAACGCGGCATAAGTGGCTGATCCCCCGAGTATCTCTTCTTTTTTTCCGAAAGGTGTCTCGATGCTATCCAGTGCAGTTGATCCTATAACTGTCAACTTCATGAACTTTTCTCCTTTTTACGTTTCTCCAGATTTTCCTCAAGTATTTTTATCGAACAATACTCCGAACACATTGTGCACACATCGGTTTCCCTGGATGGTGAACCTTCTCTTACCCTTTTCGGCAATTCTTTATCAAGTGAGAACTGGAACTGCTTCTCCCAGTCTCTCTTGGCCCGTGCTTTTGAGATATTGATATCCCTCTGGAGAGCTGAAGGTATTCCTTTGACAATATCCGCGGCGTGTGCCGCTATTTTAGACGCCATCACTCCCTGGCGCACATCCTCAATGTCAGGAAGCCTGAGGTGTTCAGCCGGTGTGACATAACACAAAAAGTCAGCGCCGTGCCAGGCGGCGATCGCTCCGCCTATCGCACCAACTATATGATCATAACCCGGAGCTGCGTCAGTTACCAGCGGCCCCAAAACATAAAAAGGCGCTCCATGACAGATGGTTTTCTGCAGGCGTACATTGGACTCTATCTGGTCCATGGGAACGTGCCCCGGCCCCTCTATGATTATTTGAACTCCCTTATCAAAAGCCCTTTGCTGCAAGGATCCCAGAACTACCAGCTCCTGAAGCTGAAGCTCATCAGTAGCGTCTGCAATAGCACCCGGACGCAAACTGTCACCCAGGCTTAATACTATATTGTATTTTTTTGCTATATCCAGTATCTCATCAAATCTCGAATAGAAAGGATTTTCTTTTCCGTTGATCATCATCCAGGATGCCAGAAACGCACCTCCTCGGCTGACGATGTTCATTATGCGGGGATTCTTCTCAACAAGGCGAACCGCCTCCAGGGTTATACCTGAATGTATGGTAAAAAAGTCCACTCCCTCTTCGGCCTGTTTCTGTAAAACGTCTACAAAATCATCCTCTTTTAAAGAAGCGAATTTGTTTTTGCCGTCGCACGCAAGTTCGTATACCGGAACCGTTCCCAGGGGGACCGCGCAATCAGATATTATTCTCTTTCGCATTTTCTCATGAAGAGGTCCTGTCGAAAGATCCATAATTGTGTCGGCTCCGGCGGCAATTGCCACGTCCATCTTTTTCAGCTCCAAGTCAATGCTGGATGCCTCTAATGATAGACCGATATTCGCGTTTATTTTAGTTGCCAGGCCCCTGCCTATAGCACAGGGCCTGTCTATGTCCCTTTTTATATTTTGAGGAATGGCAATGTGTCCCGCTTCGAGACCTTTTTCTATTGCTTCTACGGAAGCATCCTCTAGCTTCTTTGTCTTGTCAATAATGGCTCTGTCTACTTTAATCATTTTACATTCATCTCCATCGCTTTTCGCAGAGCGTCCATCCTCTTTTTTGCGTTATTTCCTCCACATGCGTAACGGACAAAAGCAACAGTGTTAATTCCCAGCTTAACAACCTCACGCACATTGCCGGCGTTTATTCCCCCTATACCAACGACCGGCAATTTTGCCTTCCGGCAAAGCTCGATAACTTCGCTCTTAGAGCGCGCTCTTAAGGCCGGCTTTATGGGGGTGCGGAAGACAGGGCCAATAGCAACATAGTCTGCATTCCGTCTATTTATCGCCGCCAGGTCGCTAAAGCTGCGTACGGTTCGTCCTATTATCGCATCCGGGCCCATTAGTCTTCTTGCGCTTCGGGCGCTCACGTCGCCTTTACCGAGATGCACGCCGGATGCCCCCAAAGAAAGAGCTATTTCCGGCCTGTCGTTAATAAGCAAAGGGATCTTTTTCTTCCTCGCAAGAGGAACCATCGCCTCAGCCGCCCGGTAAAGAGCGTGGTCCGAAAAATCTTCAAAACGCAGCTGTATTACATCCACCGGGCTTTCAATAAGCTCGTAAAATTTTTTTAAGAGTTTCTTTCTATCAGGAAAAAAACCGCTATCCAGTATCGGATATACTTTCCAACTCTCCAACAGCTGCTTTTTCGACTTCATAGAGCTTAAACCGGAATTGTTTGAATTTTTGTGATAATTCCTGATCAAAAAGCTTCAGCACTTCTTCCAGAACCCTGAGTGATTCTTTTCCCCTCTGGGTATTGGCCAGAAAAAGATCTACCAAATTCTCCCTGATCTTCTCGGATTTAGTGGACCTGATGCCTACATCGTCCAGATCCCTGGAAGAAACAAGCTCTTCGAGATGTTCTTTCCTGAGGTCCTTTATGGCCTCGAATATCTCATGCCGAAGATTCTTCAGCTTCAATGTAAGATCTTCGTTGTTCGAGGAAAACCTTATAATATCTTCACAAACGCGTATCCCTTCCATCACGCGGTTAAGATTCGCATCTATTATCCTGTATACACCTTTGTCCATTGTTTTTCCCGAGCATGCTCATTATTGGCTGCGCATTTTTTTTATTCGCTGGATCAGTTCTGTCGTCGAATACCCTCCGAGATATGGAATAACCCTGACCTTGCCTCCACTTGCCTTGACATGATCGCCGCCCACAATATCTTCCTCCCGCCAATCTCCGCCCTTAAAAAGAACATCGGGTGTAAGGCTCTTGATCAATTCCAGAGGGGTATCTTCATCAAAAATTGTTATGTAATCAACTGATTCGAGTGCTGCAAGGACTTCAAGTCTTGCCTGTTGGGGATTGATCGGACGTTCGTCGCCTTTAAGTCGCCTGACAGATCCGTCACTGTTAACACCTATTACAAGAATGTCGCATTCTTTTTTCGCGTCATTAAGATATTTTATATGCCCCAGATGCAGGATATCAAAGCACCCGTTGGTAAACCCTGCTGTTTTCCCCGCAGCTTTTTCCTTTTCAATGATATCTGCGAGCTCTTCACATGTCTTTATCTTATCAGCTGCCATACTTTCCTTAACCTTACCCCTTACTTCTCTATCTCTTCCCCTCCTACCCCAGCGCATCTTCAACCAGCTTACACAATATGTGTATAACTGTAATATGGACTTCCTGGATCCTTGCGACGTTGTCTGTCCCGACAACAACAGCGATGTCCGCTTCTGATGCCAGTTTGCCGCCCTTACCTCCGGTAAGAGCGATGACCGGCACCTGTTTCTCGCGGGCAGCTTTGACACCTTCTATAACATTCCTGGAATTACCGCTGGTCGATATTGCAATTACTGCGTCCGGCGGCACCACAATACCCTCTACCTGACGGCTGAATACCCTGCTAAAATCATAGTCGTTGGATGCCGCCGTAAGAACAGAAGTATTCGTATTCAAAGCAATGCAGGGGAAACTTTTCCTCTCTTTTTCAAACCGCACTACGAATTCTGCCGCAAGATGTTGACTGTCGGCAGCACTGCCGCCATTACCAAATACAACCACCTTGCCTCCGCGCCTATAACACTCTACCAGGATCGAAGCAGCTTCGGCAACAGCAATTATATTATCCTCATCTGCGAGAAAAGCTTCCTTCACCCGCAGGCTTTCTGCCAAAAGACTTTTTATCTTTCCGCCGTTATCGATTATTTTTTCAGCGTTATTCAAGAGACCCTCCCTCCCTGAACGGAACCTGAGCAGCCTCAGGAAGCTCCTCTCCTACAGGAGCTTCGGTCACACGACCGCCTTTAACTATCCTTCTGACATGCATGCTCATATTTATATTTTCTTCCACACCGATCATGCTATGCACGCGATTTTTCACTTCTACCTGGATCCTTTCTGTGATCTCAGGTATATTCGCCCCCTCTGTTACAGACACATCGGCCGTTATGTCTATGCCTTTTTTAGTCATGTTTACGTGAGAGCGAACATCCTTGATACCGGGTATACTCCTGGATATTTTACGGATATAATCCTCAATAGCAGAAAGGGATACGGTAACTTCCCCGTCAGGATTTTGAAAAGACACCATGCGCTTACTCTTTAAGCCACTGCTCATCCTGAAAGGCGATATTACTCCTATCAAAAGAAAGAGCCCTCCGAGGGCCACTGCCGCAGCCTGGGAATACATATTCTCATTTATCAGGCCAACCCACTGGCTAAGATTCTCAGCCGATATAATATTCAGGGACAACACAAGCACCACAGCGCCTGCACCAAGCATCATCAGCATGTAGATAAGGATACCGATCCTTCTGAAAAAATTCATACCACCCTCCTTGTCTTTTATTTACCGTCTTTACCGGGAAAAAACTTTTCAATAAAATGCGTGGAAAAATTACCTTTTTGAAAATCAGGATTGATCAATACTTGTTTATGAAAATCGACTGTCGTCTTTACGGGACCGACATAAAATTCATCCAGGGCCCTCTGCATGACCTTTATCGCCTCATCACGATCCCTGCCATATGTAATAAGTTTTGCTATCATAGAGTCGTAAACAGGCGGGATCTCGTAGCCGACATAAACATGGGTATCAACTCTTACACCCGGGCCGCCGGGGATGTTAAGCGCTGTTATCCTGCCGGGTGAAGGCCTGAAATTGTGTTCAGGGTCTTCCGCATTTATCCGGCACTCTATCGACCATCCTTTTATTTTTATATCCTCCTGCTTAAATGCAAGTTTTTCACCTGCCGCTACTTTGATCTGATCTTTTATAAGATCGATACCCGTGACCATTTCTGTTACGGGATGTTCAACCTGAATCCGTGTATTAACTTCGATAAAATAGAAATTATTGTCCTTATCCAGCAGAAATTCGCATGTCGCGGCGTTGTAATATTTCGCCTCTTTAATGAGACGAAG
>JABMSC010000029.1 GCA_013204685.1 Candidatus Omnitrophota bacterium
GGCTTTGGATCTGTTTTCCAAGATGCTAAACGGTGCCAATATAGAAAAGGAAGCAAAAATGGAAAAACATACGGTCTCATGCGAAGACGTAGGCTATGAAAAAATACCCCGGTATTCTTTAGATGACGTAAAGCTAAAAAACGACATAAAGGATAAGGTCACGTTTTTTCTTTCTAATTTCAGAGAAAATGCATTGGATAATCTGGGAGCGCATCAAACGATTAAGAACGGGAAAGGCCTCGTATTCCTCTTTCACGGGCCTCCAGGAACAGGAAAAAGCATGCTTGCCGAGGCAATCGCGGCTTATTTAAACAAGAAGATGCTTATAGTCGAGTTTCCCAAGATTACAAGCCGCTGGCTTGGCGTAACGGAGAAGAATATTTCCAAGATCTTCAGGAGCGCAAGAGAAAACGATATGCTTTTATGCATAGATGAAGCAGATACTTTACTTTACAGCAGAACCTATGCTGTGCATGAGCATGATATTCGCTTTGTGAACGTGATGCTTCAGGAGCTGGAAAGGTTTGAAGGCGTAGCAGTGCTGACCACAAATATGGATATGCTTCTCGATCAGGCCCTCGAAAGAAGGGTCACCTTAAAAATAAAGTTTGAAGAGCCAAGCGAGGAGTTGCGTTCCGGGATTTGGAAGAACCATATTCCGCAGACAGTAAGCATATCAAGAGATGTTGATTTTACTGCTCTTGCAAAAAAATATGATTTCTCCGGTGGATATATAAAGAATGCGGTGCTTAATGCTCTACGCAGGATATCCCTCAATAAGCAGAGCATATTGACTATGGAGGATCTTGTTTTTGGCGCGAATATCGAAAAAGAAGGGGCATTTAATCAAAAGAAAAAGCAGGCAATTCTGGGATTCGCTATGCAGTAAGGAGAAAAGTGATATTTGGAAGACTTATCAAAAATTTCTTAAGAAATAAACAACCCATGAAGGAATTGATTAAAAAAGTTATTGAAGAGATCAATTACAAATATAACAGTAAAGTAGATGCATTGCCTACAGGTGTCCCTTCCGGGATTAAAGAACTGGACCGCTTTACCCGAGGCTTTCATAATGGTGATTTAATAATAGTCGCGGGAAGGCCTTCTATGGGCAAAAGTGCTTTTGCTTTAAGCATTACCCGGCATTTAGCCGTTGCCGAAAAGATACCAGTTTTGTTTTTTAGCCTGGACATGCCCAAGGAGGAATTGGCTCAACGAGCGCTTTGTTCTAGCGCCGGGGTTGATATTCATAAGGTAAGAACCGGTTATTTGTCAATTTCAGATTGGCCACGTTTGACAACCGCAGCAGGAAAACTATCAGAAGCTCCTATATTCATCGATGATACATTAGAACCGGATATAAATAAGCTGCGTGCCAAGGTATACAGGCTCAGCAAAAAAGAGAAGGTAAAATTAATCGTAATTGATTACTTGCAGTTAATGCATGGCCCGGCTGTTACAGGAAATAGACAGGATGAAATCTCGGAAATCTGCTGGTTGTTGAAGAAATTGGCGAAAAATTTACAGGTTCCTATTTTAGTAATAAGCCAGCTATCAGGAAAAGTCGATTCACACGAAGGTTACAGGCCGCAGCTTCGTGATTTAAGGAAATCGGGCCCGATAGAGAAAACTGCGGATCTAGTTATTCTGTTGTTCAGAGAAGAATATTATGAAGCAACTCCTGAAAGTAGAAACCGTGCTGAGATTGTCATAGCAAAGAATAGAACAGGTCCGGTTGGAAGTGTGCGTTTGTCGTTTAGTGGGTCATATATGAGGTTTGAAGATCTTTCTGCGTCAGAAAGATAACCACAAAAAAAGGAGGTACAAAATGATGGTAAGACAGGGGGATTTATTGATTATCAGGATTAATGGGATACCAAAAGAGGTGATAAAAAAGAACCATCGTATCCTGGCAGAGGGCGAGGCGACAGGCCATTTGCATGAACTTGATTCAGGGATTCTTTACGAAAGTAACGGTACGTTGTATTTTTCCGTTTCGGATAAAAATGCAACACTTAAACATCCGGAACACAAGCAGGTGACGTTTAAGCCCGGTACCTATAAAGTAATACGTCAGAGAGAATATGAACCGAACGGATGGAGGCAAGTTAGTGACTAATCCAAAAGTCGAAGCGTTATTAGGTCATATCTGGCTGCAAGGCAGGCTCAAGTGCATCTATGCTAAACCGGACAAAAGGAATGGCGAAGCGGCCGGTTATTATGAAAGCGGGGTTTTGAGGTTTAAATACCCGATGTCCAATAATATGCTTCATGGTACCGGAAAGACCTGGTACGAGGATGGAACTCTTCAAATCGAAGAGCAGTATTATAACGGTCATCTCCATGGCGTATCGAAGCAATACTGCCCTGACGGCCGGCTGTTTTCAGAGGTTAGTTACAGGTATGGCTTATATCACGGCCCGAAGAAAGAGTGGCATAAAAGCGGAACAGTGAAGTCACTCAAGCCTTATATTAATGACAGGCTTCATGGCGCATGGACAGAGTGGCATGAAA
>JABMSC010000030.1 GCA_013204685.1 Candidatus Omnitrophota bacterium
ATCATATCCATAAGAATGAACTAAATCATATCCATATCTATATAAATCAACTAAGTCTTCATGAGGTATACTCTCCAGATCTTCATAATATCTTCCGAGCGGGAAACCGGCCGCTATCCCTTTTTCGATAAGTTTACCGATTATTTCATTCGGATCTTTTGGAAGGCGTGCTATAAATTCATTAAAAGTAGGAGAACTTCTTTTTACCTCTACGCCCTTTATTTTTTCAAGTTTTTGCTTGGCGTATTCGGCTTTATCCATACAAAGCTCTGCTGTTCGCTTAAGGCCTTCTTTTCCCATCAGCGACATGTACACAAGAGCCCTCAGGGCGCATAGCGCCTCATTGGAACAGATGTTGGAAGTCGCTTTTTCCCTGCGGATATGCTGCTCGCGAGTCTGGAGAGTAAGGACAAAACTTCTTTTTCCGTTTCGATCGGTAGTTGCGCCGGTTATACGTCCCGGCATTTTACGGGCGAACTCTTTTTTCGCCGCCATGAACCCCAGATAAGGCCCCCCGAAAGAAAGAGGGATCCCTAAGCTCTGCCCCTCACCTGTTACAATATCAACACCCATCTCTCTTGGAGTCTTCAAGAGCGCCTGAGCGACAGGATAAATGCTGGAGATTGCCAGAGCGCCTTTTTTGTGGCATTTCTCTGCAATATCAGTATAATCGTCGATCGCTCCAAAAAAGTTCGGGTTCTGGAAAATAACCGCTGCTGTTTCCTCATCGAGACATTCATCAATTGCCTTTCGATCGCTCTGACCGTGAGTTACGGGAGTTTCAACAAGTTCGATCGATAGATTGCTGGTATAGCATTTTATCATCTTCCGGTAAATAGGGCTCACTCCACCGTCCATTATGATCTTGTTGCGTCCCGTGATACATAACGCCATCATAGCAGCTTCATAAAGAGCTGTCCCGCCGTCATAAAGAGAGGCGTTCGAAACCTCCATATCTGTCAGACGGCATATGCAGCTTTGATATTCGTATATTGCCTGAAGCGTCCCCTGAGAAGCTTCTGGCTGGTAAGGCGTATATGCGGTATAGAATTCTGATCTTGATACAACAGCATCAACTGCAGCGGGTATAAAATGATCGTAAAACCCGCAGCCCACAAAAGTGACCAGATCCGTGGCGTTCTTCTCCGCAAGACTTTGCAAATACTGATCAACTTCAAATTCAGATCTTCCCGGAGGCAGGTCAAAGGATTTGGCCCTCAGCTCTTTGGGAATGCAATTAAAAAGCTCATCAACTTTGCCGCTTTTAATACCGATGGCTTCCAGCATTTCTTTCCGGTCCTGGAGTGAATGTGGGATGTAACTCATGCTTTAAATTCCTTTTATTTCAGCCCCTCTAAATACGCCCCGTAACCGGCAGCATCCATCAAACCATCTAACTGGGTCTCATCTGATACCTTCACTTTGCACATCCATCCGTTCTCATAGGGAGACTGGTTGATGGTCTCAGGAGCTCCTTCAAGAGATTCGTTTACTTCTAAGATCTCTCCCGATACTGGCGCATAAACATCGCTTGCCGCCTTCACGGATTCTACAGTAGCGATACTATCTGACTGATTAACTGAAGAACCTGATGAAGGAAGTTCGATAAAAGTAATATCTCCCAGTTCGCCTTGCGCATAATCGGTAATTCCAATGGTTACCTTGTCTCCCTCAAGCTTTACCCATTCATGCTTTTCTGTGTATTTTAGATCCTCAGGTATCATGTTTGTCCTCCCCTGTCTTACCTTGTTTAATGGATATCGGGTTATCGGGTTATCGGGTTATCGGGTTATCAGGGTATCGGGAATTTTTTCCGATGTCCCGCTATCCTGATACCCTATCCTCCCGATGTCCAGATGTCCTGATGCCCTGATCTTGCCATTTGTTATTTCATGAATGCTCATATATCGGCAAACTCTTAACCTTCGCCTCTATCTCGACCTTGCCGTCAGTAAGGATGATCTCCTTTCCCTCTACCGAAAACTCCTTATTAAGATAACACAACCCAATGCCTTTTTTCAAGCATGGTGAAAATGCTCCGCTTGTCACTTCCCCTATTTCCTTTCCTTCACGCAATACTTTAAAGTGACTCCGCGCGCTTCGCCTGCCCTCACAGATAAATCCCGTTAAGAGCCTCCCCGGTCCCTCTTCTTTTTGTTCCAAAAGAGCGTCTTTACCCGTAAAATCTTTATCAAAAGAGACAAATCGTTCAAGATTCGCTTCAAGCGGTGTATGCTCCTCATCTATGTCGCTGCCATAAAGCGAATATCCTGCCTCGAGTCTCAGTGTATCGCGTGCACCCAGTCCTATGGGCCTGACATCTTCAAACCCCATAAGTGTATCCCACACTTCTTCCGCCGCAGAGACCGGCATAAAAAGCTCATAACCCAACTCTCCCGTATAACCAGTGCGGCTGAGCATCGTTGTTGTATCGTTTACTTTAATATGCGTAAAATTAAATCTCTTAAGCCCGTTAACTGTTTTGTCCCCGAGGAGCCCGGCCATTATGTCTCCGGAGGAAGGACCTTGCAGGTCCAATTTTGCCGTCCGGTCAGATTCATCAAGAAATTTGGTTCCGGATGAGATGTTTTTCTTAACCCACTCGCGATCTTTGGAAATAGTCCCGGCGTTCACGACCAGCATAAACTCTTCGCCGGAGGTCCGGTAAACAATAAGATCATCTATTATGCCGCCCCCCTCATTAAGCATAAATGAATAACGGCATTTGCCTGGCGTTAGATCATCGACGCGCCGGCTAAGCAACTTATTGAGATCTTTTTCAACGGCCGGACCCTTTAACATAAACTCACCCATATGGCAAATATCAAAAAGCCCCGCTTTTTCGCGCGTATGCAGGTGTTCGTCGATTATTCCCGTATACTGGACGGGCATATTCCACCCTGAGAAAGGAACCATCTTAGCACCAAGCGCAATATGCTTCTCATGAAGAGGGGTATTTTTCAATTGTTCGGGGGTATTCACCAGCATCCTTTAGGGCCTAAGTAATTTCTATACCTTATAGATGAACTCATTATAGACGATATAATAGGCATGTCAACCCCAAGAAATGGGAACGTATGAGCTGCGGATGAGGGGGGCTGAAGCGGCAAATTCGAAGCCCATATCCAGGGCTTTTTGTTTGAAGATTTTGAAGTCTTCCGGAGTGTAATATTTTTTAACGGGCCAGTGCCCCTTGGAAGGATTAAGATACTGCCCCATATAGATAATATCGACTCCTGCTTTTTTAAGATCACTTAATGTTCGGAAAATATCCTTTTCTGTCTCTCCTACCCCGAGCATCATTGCGGATTTTACAAGTATTCCGGCCTCTTTCTTGAAGGAATTAAGCGCCTCGAGGGTCTTCAAGGATCTCGAATAATCCGACCTGGGCCTCACTTTAAGATAAAATTTTTCGGGCATTTCAATATTGTGACCTACTACTTCGACACCTGAAAAAGCTATTTTCTTAAGAAGTTCCTTATCTGCACCAAAGTCAGGGATCAAAAGCTCAACTTCGGTCTGAGGGGAATGCTTTCTTATCTGTTTCACGGTTTCAATAAACTGGCCCATTCCCTTGTCTTTCAGGTCATCACGTGTCACAGAAGTTATAACGGCGTACTTTATACCTAAACTTTTAACAGCTTCAGCTATTCTTTCCGGTTCATCCTGATCCGGGGCATCAGGGGTTCCGCCGCTGACATTGCAAAAACTGCATCCGCGCGTGCACGTATCTCCCAGAATTATGAAAGTAACGTGCTTCTTCCCCCAGCATTCTCCTTTATTCGGACAAGCCGCTTCCTCGCAAACAGTATGAAGGTCCAAACCGGTAAGAGTGTTTTTTACCTCTTCAGAATTTTCATTCCAGGATATCTTCCCCCGTATCCATGAAGGTCGCTTTGGTTCTTTTGTGTTATTTGTCATTTACTAAGCTCTCTCATTTTGTCATGAGTGTTTATTAAAAGACAGGGCACGTTAAAACGTGCCCCATCTATACTGCATATTTGCACATCATGTACTGATCTATGCGCTCTTCACTTCTTCCTCAGCGCCTTTTGCCTCTTCACAAATACTGATCTTTCTTTCCGAGAGATATTTGTAAAGCTCAAAATGATCCGTTACAAGTTTCTGCGCTTTATCAAGAAGCTCTTTGGCTCTTTCGGGATTAGCTTTCTGGAGAACTCTGTACCTGTTCTCATCGTATATATAATCCTCGAGCTTTATGGTCGGCTCTTTACTGTCAAGCGTGAGAGGATTGTTGCCTCCTTCACAAAGATCCGGATTATACCTGAAAAGCGGCCAGTGTCCCGACTGAACGGCCTTTTTCTGTTCTTCATAACCTTTGGTCATGTTGATGCCATGCGCTATACAATGAGAGTAAGCTATGATCATTGATGGACCGTCATAGGCCTCTGCTTCCATAAAAGTTTTGAGCGTCTGCTGCGGATCCGCACCTAATGCAACTTTTGCCACATACACATAACCATAACTCATTGCCATAAGGCCCAGGTCCTTCTTGCCGATAGGTTTACCGCTTGCCGCGAACTTCGCAACCGCGCCCATCGGAGTTGACTTGGATGCCTGGCCGCCTGTATTTGAATACACTTCGGTATCAAGAACAAGCACATTTACGTTCCTTCCGGCAGCAAGAACATGGTCCAGACCGCCATAACCTATGTCATATGCCCAGCCGTCACCGCCAAGCGCCCAGACGGATCTTTTGATAAAATAGTCAACTACACTTAACAGTTCCTTGCAATCAGGACATTTACATTTTGACAAAAGCCCTTTAAGCTTATCTGCACGCGCTCTCTGATTCTCTATAGATCCTTGAGTTAACTGATCTTCAGATTTTGCCTCTTCCAGAAGCTGGATGATGTCACTATTGCAGCTGCCGGATGCGATTATCCTGTCGGCAAGCTCAGTTGCATATTCACTGTATTTATCCACTGTGAGGCGCATACCGTAAGCGATCTCGGCGCAGTCCTCAAAAAGTGAGTTGTTCCATGTGGGACCCCTGCCGTCGGATCTCTTGCAATACGGTGTTGTCGGAAGATTCCCACCGTAAATTGAAGAGCATCCTGTGGCATTGGCGATAACCGCCCTATCACCAAAAAGCTGCGTGAGAAGTTTCACATAAGCAGTCTCACCGCAGCCCGCGCAAGCGCCTGAAAACTCAAATAACGGCCTCTCGAACTGGATGCCATTCATCATCGCGCGGTTATACATCTCTGGCGGAGTCTCCGGCAAAGAGAGGAAGAACTCGAAATTCTTTTCCTCCTGTTCCCTCAAAGGTTCCTGAGGCTGCATTTTAATGGCTTCCTTCACCTTCATTGGGCAATTTTCCACGCACGAACCGCAGCCTGTACAGTCTTCCGGTGCTACCTGAAGAGTGTACACATACCCTTCTTTTGGTTTTGGTTTAGTTTGAGCATGTTTAAACATCTCCGGGGCATCCTTTAAAAGATCTTCAGAATAGAGCTTTGCCCTTATAACAGCATGAGGGCATACCATAGTACACTTACCGCACTGGATGCAGGTTTCCGTATTCCACACAGGAATATTGATCGCGATATTGCGTTTCTCGTATTGCGTGGTGGCTGTGATCCATGTGCCGTCCGCCGGCATCTCGGATACCTTTACCGTGTCCCCCTCACCGCACATGATCTTAGCCGTTGTCTTTTTAACAAATTCCGGCGCGTCTTCGGGAACATTGAGTTTTTCCTCAATTTTTCCGGTAAATTTCCCGGGAACTTCCACTTCCTCTATTCTCTCAAGAGCTATATCAACCGCTTTGATGTTCATGTCCACTACCTTGTCGCCCTTTGACCCGTAAGTTTTCTTGACGGCCTTCTTGATAGCTTCCACTGCGATGTTTTCATCTATAACTTTTGAGATCTTAAAGAATGCCGTCTGCATTATTACATTGATGCGTCCTCCAAGTCCTATCTCTTCTGCTATCTGTACTGCATCGACAATATAGAACTTAAGCTTTTTATCGACGATCTGTTTCTGCACCTTAAGAGGCAAAGTATCCCAGACCTTTGTTTTATCATGCATCGATGTTAAGAGAAATATACCGCCATCCTTAAGATTTTTCAGCATATCGTATTTTTCAAGAAATGAAAAATTATGGCATGCAAGAAAGTCAGCTGTTGAAATAAGGTACGGGCTCCTTATGGGTTTAGGTCCAAACCTGAGGTGCGAGATCGTAACAGCTCCCGCTTTTTTCGAGTCATAGACAAAATACCCTTGAGCGTTATTTTCAGTTTCTTCGGCAATGATCTTGATAGAGTTCTTATTGGCTCCTACCGTTCCATCCGAACCAAGCCCGTAAAACATAGCTCTATACGTATCTTCACTTTCGGCGCTGAATGATCTATCAAAATCGAGACTTGTGCGAGTGATATCATCATCTATACCGATCGTGAAATGATTTTTCGGTTTTTTCTCTTTTAAGTTATCAAATACGCTTTTTATCATCGCAGGAGTAAACTCTGCCGAGCCAAGACCGTAACGACCTCCGACTATTACCGGGTAATCTTTAAATGGAGCAAAACCCTCTCCCATTGCCTCACCAACAGCGGTCCTCACATCTTCATAAAGCGGCTCTCCGAGACTGCCGGGTTCCTTTGTCCTGTCGAGAACAGCGATCGACTTTACCGTTTTTGGAATGGCGCTGATAAATGCCTTCGTGTCAAATGGTCTGTAAAGCCTCACTTTTAGAACACCCAGCTTTTCACCCTGGGCATTTAAATAATCTACTGTTTCATGTACGGCTTCCCCTCCTGAGCCCATTATTATGATGATTTTCTCAGCATCTCCCGCTCCGATATAATCGAAAAGGTTATATTGCCTTCCCGCAATCTTCGCAAACTTATTCATAGCCTTCTGGACTATTTCGGGACAATCCTCGTAATACTTATTTACTGTTTCACGTCCCTGGAAATACACATCGGGGTTCTGACTGGTCCCCCTCAAGACAGGATGCTCAGGGTTCATGCCAAACGCACGGTGTTTGTGTATAAGCTCCTGATCCATCATCGCCCGCATATCATCAAATGAAAGCTCACATATTTTTTGTATCTCATGCGAAACCCTGAAACCCTCAAAGAAATGTAAAAAGGGTATCCTTGACTCTAATGTCGCAGCCTGGGCAATAAGTGAAAAATCCATGGCTTCCTGCACGCTGCCCGATGACAAAAGCCCCCAACCCGTTGCTCTTGTAGCCATAACATCAGAATGATCCCCGAATATCGAAAGCGCCTGGCATGCAAGCGAACGTGCCGCTATGTGGAACACAGTGGGCGTCAATTCCCCGGCTATTTTGTACATGTTAGGTATCATAAGAAGAAGCCCTTGAGAAGCCGTGAACGTAGTAGTCAGCGCGCCTGTCGTTAAAGCGCCATGTACCGCTCCGGAAGCTCCCCCTTCAGACTGAAGTTCCACAACCGTAGGGACAGTCCCCCATATGTTCTTTTCACCTCTTGCGGATTTTTCGTCTGATATCTCCCCCATACCCGAAGAAGGTGTAATTGGATATATAGCGATGATCTCATTGGTAGCATGCGCGACATGCGCAACGGCACTGTTTCCATCGTAAGGAACCATGTTACATTTCATTGTGTTACCCCCCAAAATCTATTTAATTATAATAACCGGATCAACGGTTGAAAAGGATATTAAACGCCCTACATTCTATCACAACATGGCCCGGGTGGGAAGAGGCAAAATTGGATCAAAGGGTAAAACAGGCACAGAAAAGGCGGATTCTTATGAAAATCCGCCTTTTCTGTGATAATTTGCTTGTTTCGGCGCCCTTACATACCTTCGCCGCCTTGAGGCGTTTCTTCCTCGGGCGCTGCCGGAGCAGAACTTGCTAACCCTG
This sequence comes from Candidatus Omnitrophota bacterium, assembly GCA_013204685.1. GTDB lineage: Bacteria > Omnitrophota > Gorgyraeia > Tantalellales > Tantalellaceae > JABMSC01. The sequence goes on from JABMSC010000030.1 coordinate 7,886, forward strand.
AGGTAAGTGCCATATAAAAACTCATGAAAGCTACCATCATGACTATGGGAATATAGGACTGAACGGCCGAGTTGAATATCGTGATCACTATCTGGCTGAGGGCCAGCGGCAGCGGTATAGTTATCACTCCAACAATGAGACCTACGATCAGCGAAATGACCAGACTGATGATCAGCATAAGCAGGAAAAGTGCCATAGTGATCCAGAAATTCGCAAGTGCCACACTTATCCCACGTTTCAGCGCATTGAAAGCACTGGCGCATCCTGAAAACACACCCGCCTGTACCACTTCATCTTCAATAACGATCGTATAAACCGGATAGATCAAGAATGTTATAATTGTTAATCCCACTACTGCGATCACAAAAGCCACAAGTGCTCTTGTAATAATGTTGTCTCCAATAAGCATGATGCCTGTACTTGCCATTATAAGCAATGCGACTACCACGGTCGTTATGATGATATAGAATATAAGCAGCCACAATATCCTGGTCCAAAACTTTTTCCCGTATTCAAAAATATTCGCAATACTGGTTATTCCCGTCTTTATCTGCTCCTTAACCAGGCCCATTGCTCCACCCTGCAGGAATACAAATGCCAGGAAAAAGACAATACTCACTATGAAAGAAATAGTCAATATACCGGGGTCTCCGACTCTCGCCGGATTGGCCAGCGGCAGGCTGATAAGGCCTACCACCACATTGAACACAAAGAATACTGCCACCACATTCATCAGTCTCGATGTTTCACTGAAACCTTTTTTGATAGCTTCAATAATTCCCATTCTTAACCTCCTTTATACCGAAATTGTGAAAAACTCTTTATTCCCTATTATATATCCTTATCATTAAATAAAGTATAATAAAATACGGTTTAAAGTCAAATCAAATAAGTGTATGATCACACTCCGCCGCGTTCCTCGAACGCCCTCTCGAGAGTGGAAACATCCGCATACTCGATACTGCCTCCCGCAGGCACTCCGCGTGCAAGGCGGGTTACTTTGATCTTCAAAGGATTAAGTACCTCCTGAAGATACAATGCGGTCGTCTCCCCTTCTGTGGTAAAATCTGTCGCTATAATAACCTCTTTAATGCCTGTTTTATTTATCCTTTCTACAAGCTCCTTGATCTTGAGATCCTCCGGTCCCATGCCGTCAAGCGGAGAGATCTCACCCAGGAGTACATGATAAAGCCCCTTATAAGCCCCTGTCTTCTCCATGGCTATAACACCGCTCGGCCCCGCAACAACACATACCGCTGAAGAATCCCTGGTTTCATCGGAACATATGGAACAGATCTCTTTTTCGCTCAAATTATTGCAAATAGAGCAGAATCTGACATTTTCTTTAACTTCTTTGATATTACGGAGGAGCGTTTCCACCTTTTCGCGGGAAGACTGAAGGATATAGAATGTAAGCCTTTTAGCCGAACGTGTTCCTATACCCGGCATCTTGCTGAATTCTTCAATGAGCCTCGTCATTGAACCGGGAAGTCCCTTGATCATGTCACATCCTCCATAAAATCACGTACGACATGACCGCCGAAAACATCCATAGCCCTTTCAACGATCGGCTTCATCTCCTCTTTTGATTTGGTTTTTCTCTGGGCAGCGCTTTCCTTCTCTTCTTTGCCGTCACCCAGAAAATCCAAAACCGAAAACTCTACCCGTAAAGGATGCCCCGTGACTTTTTCAACAGCTTCTTCGATCAGTTTTCTGTTGTCGCCGGCTTCCACGGCTTCCTTGTTAAACACATGATCCTGCCCGAACCCTACGATAAATTTTCTGTTGTCGGCTTCAACGGGTTTGGCGACATTGAGAAAAGTAAAAAGAGACATCTTCTTGCTTTTAACGTAGTTCAATATGGCTTTCCAATGCGCGCCGGCCTGCTCCACAGTTAAAATCTCTGAGGTGTTTTCATCGTTTCCATCGGAAGACACCTCTTCGGCGGAAGTCTCCGCATGCACGCTGGCAGAACTTTGCACTTCAGGAAGATCGGATGTTTCTTTCTTCGTCCCGCCGTTATCAATAGAAGCCGGTGAACTCTGCCTCGTCGGCTTGTCTCCCGCCGGAAATCCGTCTTTACTGATATTGTCCAGTTTTTCCAAAACGGCGGGCAGCGACAGCATGTTCCCTCTTCTGGTAAGTCTTATAAGAGCGATCTCCAAAGGCGCCCTTGCGAACATTGCCCCCTTCATCAAGGTTATGCACTGCGAAAGATTCTGCAGTATATACAGCACTTCCTCCATTGAAAGTTTTTCTATCTGGGAACTTATGCGTCCCAGTTCATCTTCGGAAAACATCATGTCACGCGTGGGCGCGCCGGTTGTTTTTATCACCATAATATCCCTGTAATGCGCTATAAGGCTATTTGCGATAAATACCGGGTCTTTGCCCAGAGAGATCATCTCATCGAGCGTTCTTGCGACAGTTGCTGCGTCTCCGGTAATAACGGCTTCCGCAAGATCGAACATCTCATCCTTATGTACGATGCCGAGAAGTTCGATCACGTCGCCCGCGGTTATTTTCTCGCCGGAAAACGAGATCGCCTGGTCAAGTATTACGAGGCCGTCACGCATGCTTCCATCTGCGGCCCGCGCTATGAGTAACGCCGCTTTTTCATCAAGAGCGATCTTTTCCGTTTTAGCTATATCCATAACACGGTCGAATATCATCCTTGGAGGAATACGCCTGAACTCAAATCTCTGACAGCGCGACATGATCGTTGAAATAACTTTATGCGGTTCAGTCGTCGCGAAAATAAACCTGACATGAGCGGGCGGCTCTTCCAGTGTTTTTAAAAGTGCATTGAACGCTCCCTGCGACAGCATATGGACCTCATCGATGATGTATATCTTAAACCTGCTTTTTGACGGGGAAAACTTCACATTCTCACGCAGGGTTCTTATTTCATCAACACCGTTATTTGATGCACCGTCTATTTCAAGCACATCGATGTTGTTTCCTCGAGTTATCTCTTTGCAGGAGGTGCACTGGTTGCACGGGCTATCCTTGGGAGATTTTTCACAATTCAATGCTTTGGAAAGAAGTCTGGCAACAGAGGTTTTACCTACCCCTCTCGGTCCGCTGAAAATATGGGCATTCGCGCTGCGATCCTGGAGGACAGAATTTTTGAGTGTTCTCGTTACTGTTTCCTGCCCGATCACATCCTCGAAAGTCTGCGGTCTGTATTTTTGGGCTAATACCTGATATGACATAATAGTAAGTATTCGGTGTTCAGAATAACGATGACGTAAAATTAGAAATAGTTAAGTAACGGCTCTATCTTTATATCACAGGGCAGCTTCAAATTCAAGAAGAATGCAGAATTTGCATTGATAGTTTACTTTCCCTCCCCCTCGAAATACTCCACCATCCTGGAACATATGCGAGAACGGTCTATATAAGGCCCTTCCAATTTGCCGCCCTTTCCCTTGGCGCCCTTTACGGGCCCGGGGCCTTGACCCATCGGAGCCGGCGGGGGAGCAATGCCCCCTGAAGCGGTTATCTCAGAAATTAAACATGATTTTTTCCAGTCGTTAAAGCATCCTGAAATTGCTTTAGCGAACCCTCGAAAAACTATCAGTACATCACCTTCGTTCTTTGGAGCGCGATAAAGCATGTAATTGTAAAGCTCGTCTTCGGTCATCGCCCGGTCACCGGTAGACGAGCCTGAGGCAACAGTCACAGGAACATTGGTGCACGGCGTTAAGGTATAGGTGCTTGAAGCGCCTTGCGGAAAAGGAATGTTTCCATGAGAATACCCCCTCTGCCACTTTCTCATGCCATTTTCCAAAGCTCCGGAAATAGCCCGCACGCACTCTATGTACTCGCGGGACTTTCCTTTTCTGCTGAAGTTCGACATTATGCTTTTCGCCGTTAAAACTGTCCGGCCCATATCGCCGGAGGAAAGCTGGCCGCGGGACCCCTCGACATCTACATCCTTGACAGTAACCGAATCCTGCCATTTTGTCCAGGCGCTCTCGATAAGCGTGGAAATTTCTTCGGCAAATTCCTTTTTACTTTCGAGGCCTGAGAAAAGATCTGTCCCCTCTTCCGCCAATAGCCCAGCGGAAAAAAGAAGAATAAATAAAAGCGGTATGATCAGTGGTGAAATATATCGCATGATTCGGGTTTCGTCGTTCGTGTTTCGTGGCCCGTTACAAATTTCTTCGAATTTGTAACGGGCCGTGGTTCGGTGTTCGTAAGCTCACCCTCTTTGTTGCTCGCCTGGTATTGAGATTGACCGATCCCAGGAGGGCTTCCCTCGACAGGCTCGGGACTCCGCTCGGAACAGGCGGCACTTCCTCGGACATTACGTCCTCGGTCGCTTCGCTCGTTCCATTCGCTCGCAATGACGCCAAGGGGGAGGCTTTTGCTTGCCTCTTAACGCTTACCCCTGACCCTTGCCTCTATACAATGCTCCTGAAAAGGTCCAGATACTGCTGACCTATACTCTCCCATGTCCAGGCATGTCTGATCTTATCGTTAAATGCCAGTACCCGTTTAACGCTTTGGGGCCAATTATCGGCAGCGTAGGCGATAGCTTTTCCTACATTCTGAGCGAAATTTTCCGGAGGATCATCTGTGATCCTGGCAAGAATACCTCTAGGGGTAACCACGCCCCAACCCTCATCAATTCCTGAATCTATATCAAACATGTATCTGGGGCCGTTGGTATCGGCGGAGATCGCCATGTTCCCACGCGCAGAAGCCTCTATAAGAGACATGCCGAATGGTTCTTTAAGAGTCGGCAGTATGTACATGTGGTCTTCATCCAAAACACTCTTTTTCTCTTCAAGAGGACTTATGGCACTAAAGAGCCTGAACTTTACTTCCAGATTCTCCGGCACATCTTTTATCTCGCTCTTAAGCTGTTCGATATACCCGTCAGATGACGGGATCCCGGCTATGGTCAGACAAAATTTATTGCACGTTGAAAGCCTTGCGGCCTCCTTCGCGCCCTTGATCGAATAATCTATTCCCTTACTCGGATCAATCCGGCAAAAAGTAACAAGTTTGATAACTTCGGGTTTGGTTTTTAATTTTCGTTCGACTTCATCGTCGGTCATTATAAACCTTTCATTGCACCCGCTCACGATAAGCTTTATCTTGCTGTCGTATTTTTCAGGATCATCTCCGGATTCAGCGATGATCTCCTTAAAGTCTTCATTTACCATGGGACTGTTACCGATAATAATATCAGCATACTTACACATTGATTCCCATTTTCTTATCCTGCCGAGGATCTCTTTGGTTCCTTCATATGCCCCGACAAATGCTCCGTCTTTAGTAACATAGGTGGTTTCAAGCGCATGAAGATATGATACTGTTTTCGCTTTGACCTTACCCGTGAGTTCTTTTGCAATATATCCCGGGATAATATGATGTCCCTGGAGGCTCACAATATCATACTCTCCATCGTGCTCTTTTATCCACTTAATGGCCGTTTGAGCAAAACGCATGATACGGTCAAGCTCTTCTTCCTTGGTCCCCACATAGGGCTGTTCTATCCCCTCGTCAAGAAGGAACCTGATCACCGTCAGATCCCCGCGAGTTTCGATACTGTACGGAACTTCGGCGTCAATTAATTTTACGCCGAGAAGTGTCTTTTTAGTATGGATCGCAATAATAAAAACTTTTTGTCCCAGCTTTAAGAACTGATCGGCTACATGTTCAACATGCACTCCTCCACCGCCAGTGGAAGTCTTCTCAAACTGCAGTGATACTATAGCAATGTTCATTTAGTGTCCTTATCTATTTCTGCCTCTTCTTCCCTTTCTCCAAGGCCGCTATCTCCGAGGGTTTCAACAGTACAGATGCCGCTCCGAATATCCCGACATCCCTCTTCAAGCGTGCCTGGACTACGGGCGTTTTATCCGCAAATATATTTATGGAGTGGGTCGGTATTGTCTTCCTTATCTCTTTAAAGAGGACATCCCCCATAAGGGACACGCCCCCTCCGATAACTATGATCTCCGGATCAAGCACATTTATCATACTTCCAAGCCATATACCGATCAGCCTGCCTTCTTCAGCAATGGTTTCCAGCGCCAGGCGGTCCCCTTCATCCGCCGCATCGCTTAAAACGATCATGGTCAGGTCATTCAACCGGCCGTCTACCATATCGATCAAATTAGTTTTTAGACCGGGATTTTTTTCGAGTTTCCTGCGCAGTCTCTTTATTGTATACGGACCTGATGCCAGGGCCTCGATACATCCGATATTCCCGCAGTTACACTTGCCGTATTTGTCATCATAATTTATAGTCATATGACCGCCCTCACCGGCCATTCCGTTCTTCCCATGAAAGACCTTTCCGTTAATGATGATAGCGGTGCCTATACCGGTACTTACCGTCACATACAACACATGCTTGTACCCCCTGGCTGCCCCCCATATGACCTCGGCCATACCAGCCGCATTGGCGTCATTTTCCAGGCGTGTCTTTATTCTGAATTTTTTTCTGATGAGAGAAGCAAGCGGGACTTCGTTCCATCCGGGAAGGTTTGGCGGATTATGCACTATCCCTTTTACCGGGTTAAGGGGCCCCGGCGCGCACACCCCTATCCCCTCTATATGTTCTTTGCCGGTTCCGCTCATCTGGAGAACTTTTCCGATAGATTCGTAAACCTGTTCCAGCGAACCCTCAAACCCATCTTTGGCATGTGTGGGTAACACGACTTTTTTCTTGAGTTTGCCATCTCGAATGCTGATAATACCCGTCGCGACTTTTGTGCCGCCAATGTCCACACCTATCACGTATTTTTTCATCGGAAAAGCTCCTTTCTATCTATAAAAAGGTCAGGAATATCATTTGGAGTGCTTATTATCACACGAAAGGACTATGTGGGTCAAGTCGGATTACGAGCTTTTGAGGAAACTTTCGATCACAGTGTATATGCAGAAAAGTTCTTTTTGAAGCAAAAAATTAAAAAATCTTACTCCACTCTCTAGGTTTACGTTTCTTCCAGCTCCCCTTGTGATATGCATAACTTGCCAGTAGCGGCAGGGCCAGAGTTGCTTCGGCAAACACCATTTGTTCGAAAGACGAATCAACTTTCCCCCAGGAATTAGCTTCCTTAAGGGTTGAGCTTGAGCATGCTCCGTCGCGAACGTCGGCAACCGTTATCTGAACGGCATATTTATGCATCTCGGCATTCTTGCCCAGAACTTCCGCGCAGACAACAGTATCCTGAACAAAATTCTTCGGAACTCCCCCGCCGATTATAAGAAGTCCCGTAGTGCCCGCCTTTATCTTTACTTCGGTTAATTCACGGAAGTCTTTTACCGAATCGATGGATAGCCCTTTTCCTTCATTCTTCCACTGGTGCAGTACGAGTCCAAACCCTGCGCTGGAGTCAGAAAACGCGGGACAGAAGACCGGAACTTTTTTCTCGTAAGCTGTCTGTATCAATGAATTTTTCTTTTTGGATTTCCTTTTGAGGTATTTGCCCATCTCAGAGATAAATTCTCTGGAAGAATACGGGCGCTCTTCCAGTTTGCCGGCAATTTCAGTAACGGTTTTATCACAAGCCTGAAGCTCTTCTTCGTCAATGTATGTATCGTATATACGGTCTATATAGAGGCCCCTCAACATACTATCATCTACATGCTGCGTGCCCATATAATGCTTAAATCCCAGCGCTTCGAAAAAATCCATATCCACAATGCTGGCCCCCGTAGCAACAACAGCATCTATCATGTTGTTCTTGATCATATCAACATAAATTTGCATGCATCCCGCGGCGCTTGTGCTGCCCGCAAGAGATAAAATGGTTGTGCATTTTTTGTCGCGCAGCATTTTATCGAATATCTCTGACGCATTGGCCAGATCCCGGGCGGAAAATGACATTTTCCCCATAGCCTTGATGATCTTAGTTGAATCAAAACTTTTTATGTCAATGTGCTCGACCGGATTTTTTAATAACTTCTTTTTTAGTTCCTTTTTTCTTTTCACTTTCAATTTCTCCTTTTATAAATCAGCACCCGGAACTCAGCACTAATTCCCAAACGCATAACCCAACAACTTATATATCAATTTTGCCGCGAGGAAATCCGGAGATTTGTTGTTTTCATTCGGACAAAGCTCTGCGACATCAAACCCTGTAATATTTTTATTTTCGCTTACTGCCCTCAAAAACTTTATAACAGGGTACCAGGTTAGTCCCCCCGGTTCCGGAGTCCCTGTTGAAGGCATGATAGAAGGATCAAACACATCCAGATCTATACTGATATACACGTTGGGTGAAAGCCGGCTGATGGCCTTCTCGATCCACTGGTCACTTTGATGTATATCTTTTGCGAAAAAGACGTTTTCTTTTACTAAAAACGGCTTTTCTTCGGCGCTCATGCTCCTCACACCAATCTGAATTACGGGACATGCCTCTTTCGCCCTTGCTGCAAAACATGCGTGGCTGTAGCGGCTGCCTTCATATTCCTCGCGAAGATCCGCATGAGCATCCAGCTGCAGGACACATAAGTCCTCGTATCTTGCAGAATGCGCTTTTACCGCACCCACCGAAACAGAGTGCTCGCCTCCAAGTGTAACAACAAACTTTCCGGCGTCTACCAATTGCCCTGCTGCCTCTTCGACCGCCATCACTAATTCTTCCGGAGAGAGATCACTTTTTACGGGAGGGCATGTGTAAATACCTTTTTTGTAAACTTCGAAATCCGTTTCGATGTCATAAAGTTCAACCGCGCCGGAGGCCTCTATAATAGAAAAGGGGCCCTTATCGGCCCCTTTTACCCACGTACTCGTCTTGTCATAAGGAACCGGCAAGATGGCTATCTTTGCCTGATCCTTTTGTGTAAAATTCTCATCCAGGTCTAAAAACGATTTGTGTTCCTCCACTTAAAAGCTCACCTTTAGGAAACACGAACCTTTTCCTGGTTGTACTGTCTTGTAAAGTGTCTGCCCCGACTTACAACATGCTTATCGTAATCTTGTGAGTCAAATGCATCAACCAGATAATTAGCGGCTATATCGACATCAAAATCCTTACAACTGAAAACGTCAACAAAACAATAATCCCTTTCCTGGAATGTATGTATTGATATGTGGCTTTCAGCAATGATAACTGTTCCGGTAATTCCCTTATCTTCAGGCACAAGACCTGAATATGGAAATACATACGGCTGAGTGATCTTTGTCATATTTATTTTCTCAGGAAGTTCGTTCAGTGTATTAAATACGAGATTATAATCGCTCAATTTGTCTTTGTTGCACCGCCGGAGATCCAGCATTAAATGCGGACCAAAACTTTCATTTCTCCCTGTTTCCATTTTACTCCTCCTATTTTTGTTCGTTTGGACCGTGCTCCAATAAACAAAACAAGGTCCTCATCTGCCTAAAGAACAAAAAACTGCCTCTGGTGGCAGCAAAAAAAATATGGCGCCTTTAATATATCAAAAATTTGCTTCCGAAAGCAGCAAATTTTTATGCTGGTATAGTTTATGCAGATTTTAACGCATGTCAAGTGTTTTCTTGTAATTTATTGCAGGTAAGTCACTTGGAAGGTATAGCCCGATGTTCTATGCTTAATTAAAGCAGAAAATTAAGAAGCGCCCCTACTGTTATTGCTGTCAGGAGCATAATACAGGCTGATTTGATCATATCCCGTACGCCCAACTCGCGTACTAGTATTATAAATGTCGCCACACAGGGAAAATACACGGCAAGAACAACGCAAGCCGTTATAAGCTGTTTAGTTGTAAGGTTCAGCGGACCAAGCATGCCTACAGCGACATCCTTCCTCAGAAACCCTATTAACAACGCGGATATCGTATCCTCGGGAAGCCCCCACAAACCTGTCAGGATGGGACCAAAAACTGCCGACAAAAAATCGATTATATGGAATATATACAAAAGGTTCACAACAAAAACACCAATAAGCACAAAAGGAACCGCTTCTTTTATAAACTCCGTTACTCTCATCCAGAGTTTCTTAAAAACCGCTTTAGGCTTTGGGATCCTGTATGGAGGTATCTCCCACAAGATCTCGGGACTTGAGCCCTTCATAAAGCGATTCATCAATAGGCCCTTTATTACAAACAATGCGAAAAGGATCCCAAATATTAAAGCAACATACCTGCCGCCCCGCTGCCCGACAAGCCCTATTATCATGGCGATCTGTGCCATGCATGGAACTGTAATTGCCATAAGCGTAGCAGCAATAAACTTTTCGCGCCTGTTTTCCAATAAACGCAGCGCCATGGCCCCCGGCACATTACATCCCAGACCAAGTATCATCGGTACAATCGCATATCCGTGAAGGCCTATCTTGTGCATAAGATTATCCACCTGAGTGGCCAGCCTCGGCAGATACCCCCAGTCTTCCAGTAAGCCAAGCACAAGGTAAAAACTCACAATATAGGGTAAAACCGCGGCAAACGGCACGTAAAGCCCTGTTGTCAACAAACCAAATGAAGCGCCAAAATCGATCTGCCCGTCTATAAGCTTACCTATTAGTATATCGTGCAAAAATCCGCTCGCGCCAAGCAAATTGCTCAACTTTTCCATGACAGGAAGCCATAAATCATTGAACACCGGCTCACAAACATACCCAATAAGTCCCTCACCAACAAAGCGTATTATGGAAAATGAAACAAATATTACCAGCGCAGCAAAAGGAAGTCCCAAACCCGGACTTGTACTTATATCTTCCAGTCGTTCCACCAAGGTATGATGATGGTGGTGAAGAACCTGAACTTTTGTTACCACTCTTCCGGTCTCTTCCCACTTTTCGGATCTTTTAAGTTTATTAAAGTTTTTTGCCTTAAGAGTTTCCAATCGTTCAACAAGCTCTTTTATCCCTTCACTGGTTAATCCGCAGGTAGGAACAACGGATACTCCTAACTCCTCTTCAAGTTTTTCTATGTCTATTTCTATACCCTTGTGCTTCGTTTCGTCCCACATATTCAGTGCAACTATCATCGGCACACCTTTTTCTCTTAATTCCAGAGTGAGAAAAAGGTTTCTCTCAAGATTGGTGGCATCCACCACATTTACAATAATGTCTCCGGACTCCACCATCTCACATGCAACTTCTTCAGCTTTGGATATCGGAAACATATTATAAACTCCGGGAACATCAATTATCATAGCTCTTTCACCGTCCGGAAGTTTCATCTGCCCTTGAGCAAACCCAACGGTCGTGCCTGGATAATTCGATATGGTCACCCTGGCGCCTGTAAGCCTGGAAAATATGGCACTTTTTCCCACATTCGGGTTTCCCATTAGAAGTATTTGTTTTTTCTTCTTTTCCATACTAGTTCTCTACTATGATCTTCTTAGCCATGCCGTGCCCGATCGCCACTTTAGTCTTTCCTATCATCACGGTCACCGGCCCTCCCCAGAAATGTGAACTTATTTTAGTTATTTTCTTTTCGGGCATTATGCCTAATGACTCCAGACGGTCCTTCGCGCCTCCTCCGCCCTCAATATCTTTCACTACTGCTGTCTGTCCATTCCTTAGTTCCGTTAAATACATTATTTCTTGTTCTCCTCTCGGTACGCCGCATGAACCTATTTTTTAGTCTTTTTCTCAATAAACCGTGTAAGCTTCCCAAACGTCTCCGGACTCATGGCATGCTCCATCCTGCAGGCATCTTTTGCGGCTATTCCGGAGTTTATCTTTAATATCTTAGTTAAGAATTTTATCAATGTGTCGTGACGTTTTAGAACTGCTTCGGCTATTTTTCTGCCTTCATCCGTAAGATCCACATAACCATATTTTTCATGCACAATAAACCCTTTTTCGGAAAGAACATTTAATGCATTTGTAACACTGGGTTTCTTCACCTTTAGCGAAAGGCTTATATCCTTAACCCTCACTACACCTGCTGTCTTTTGCAGAATAGCTATGGTCTCCAGATAATCTTCCATGCTGGAGCTTAATTTTTCAGCTTTTTTAGTCTTCATGTGATCTCCTGAGTTAGACCTGCCTTTCTTTGTTAGACAAGACTAACATATGCTGAACAGTTTGTCAAGAAATTTTGTCGATCAGGAATTAGCATTCAGGAGTAAGAAGGGAGCATGTCATGCGCCATGCGGAATGTACGCATAGATGTGCGTCTATCAATATTCACTTAAAATTTCATTGATCTTTCGTAACAGTTCTTCTAAGTTCAGAGGTTTGTGCACAAAATCTTTTGCCTCTATAACCCAGGATGCCTCGCCCAAAGATCCAGAGATCAGTATAACCGGGATATCACGGTCTCTTGTTCTTAGCTCATTGACGACATCCGCGCCGCTCAGACCCGGCAGATGCTTATCAAGAATGATAAGATCGATATTATTC
>JABMSC010000031.1 GCA_013204685.1 Candidatus Omnitrophota bacterium
ACATGGTGGATCTGATGGCCCTTGTCGGGGACGCGAGTGACAATATTCCGGGGGTCAGGGGGATAGGACAGGTGTCTGCCGTTAAACTTTTAAATGAGTTCGGCACCCTGGAGAATATTTACAAAAAGATCGATAAGGTGCCCTCCGGGTCTATGAAGACAAAACTTGAAGACAGCAAAGATATGGCTGAGATGAGCTTTGAACTTGCAAGGTTAAGGAAGAATGTCCCGGTCAAACTGGATCTCAAAAAAACCGAAGTGACCGCTCCGGATCTGGATCGCCTGGTCGAGCTATATGGAGAGTTCGAATTCAACAAGCTATTGCGCGAGATAATGCCGAAGGAGAAAGAAAGTTCCAGATATCTTGTCAAAGAGGACGCAAAAGCCCTAAAAGAGTTCTTTTCAGCAATATCTGATAAAAAGGAAGTTTCTTTCAGCGTAGACGCTGACTCCGGAAGCGGCGAAGTTTTTGGCGTCGCGTTTTCACTCAAAGAGGGCGAAGCTTTTTATGTTCCTGTAAACGCTAAAGGACAAACACTTAAAGAAAACTTGCGTCTTGTAAAGGACCTCCTTGAGGATGACAGTATAAAGAAAAAGGGACATGACCTTAAAGATGATGTTCTTCTCTTGAAGGCCGGCGGCATAGACATAAAGGGACTTGACTTTGATGTCATGATCGCGGATTATCTTATTGATCCCTCTCTAACCCGCCATGATCTTCCCGAAATGGCGATGAGGCATATCGGCTGCAATTTATCAGAAGATAAGGACGGCGTCAAATGGGATGATGCGGGCCAGGGCTCATTGGATCTTTCCGGAGGGCCCCGGCATGAGGGTGCGTGTGAGAGGGCTGATTTCATTTTCCGGTTATACGGTATTTTGGAACCACAGCTTAAAGAGAAACATTTATCCGCGCTTTTTAAGGACGTAGAAATGCCGCTTGTAGGAGTCCTTGCCGACATGGAAGCTGAAGGCGTGGGAGTCAACATTAAATATCTGAAGGAAAGATCCTCCGATATCGAGAAAAAACTTCACTCTCTTACAAAGAAGATATACAAAAGCGCCGGGGAAGAGTTTAATATAAATTCACCCAAACAGCTGCAAGTGATACTGTACGAAAAGCTGGGACTTCCGGCAATGAAGAAAACAAAAACGGGCGTTTCAACCGATGAATCGGTCCTCCGGAAACTAACTTCTTACCACGAACTTCCCGCATCTTTGCTTGAATACAGGGAGGTAAATAAGCTTAAGACGGGTTACTATGATTCTATATTGGAACTGGTAAACAAGAAAAACCATAAGCTTCACGCGAATTTTAATCAGGCAGTGACGGCCACGGGTAGATTGTCATCCAGCGAGCCTAACCTGCAGAACATTCCCATAAAGACGGAACTGGGCAGGGAGATAAGACGTGCTTTTATCCCTTCCGAAAAAGGGGACCTTTTGCTGGCGGCTGATTATTCTCAAGTTGAGCTGAGGATATTAGCTCATTTGTCGAATGATAAGAGGCTTCTAAAAGCCTTTGCCGAAGGTGAGGATGTACACCGGTATACAGCGTCGCAAATATATGATTGTGACATAGATAAAGTTACGGATGAAATGCGATCGGTGGCCAAAACCGTTAATTTCGGAATAGCTTATGGGATGAGCCCGTTCGGTCTTGCGAAGGATCTGGACATAAGCGTTGAAGATGCCCATAAGTTTATAGGGGCTTATTTCAGACGCTACAGTGACGTCAGCACCTTTATCGATGATACGATCTCTTCAGTAAGAAAAAAAGGATATGTTACAACATTGCTTAAGAGAAGGCGGTATATCCCGGAGATAAACAGTAAGAACGAACGGATAAAAAGTTTTGCCGAGAGGGTAGCTGTTAACACTCCCGTTCAGGGTTCAGCCGCTGACCTTATAAAACTTGCCATGATAGAGTGTCATAAGAGGTTCACGGGGACGGATGTCAAAATGACTATACAGGTGCACGATGAACTCGTGTTTGAAGTGCCAAAGAACAAATTGAAGGATACTGCCAGTGAAGTCAGGAAAATAATGGAAAATGTTATTTCGCTGAAAGTGCCTCTGGTGGTGGATGTTAAGGCGGGCGAGAACTGGCTGGACATGAAGGAAGTTGCTTAAGGTTCAAGGGTGTAAAGATATGAAAAAAAAGATCATTATAGGCGTCACAGGAAACCTTGCAAGCGGCAAAACGGCGGTAGCCGACATGTTCAAAGAGCTGGGGGCCGTGAAAATTGACGCCGATGAAATTGCCCATGAACTTTTGAGTAAGGATGAGGGAATAAAAAAGGAAGTCTTAAACGCATTCGGCGAAGAGATTCTTTCAGACGGGGAGATAGACAGAAGAAAATTAGCTGAAATAGTTTTTTGTAATAAAGAAAAACTGACCCGTTTGTGCAGCATCATGCACCCTGCCATTATACAGGTGATAAAAGAAGAGGCGGAGAAGTCTCGCGGTGAAATAATTGTCCTGGATGCGCCGCTTCTTCTTGAAGCCGGGCTTGCCGATTATGTTGACGTTGTGGTAGTCGTTACAGCGGGATACCGCACTCAGATGGATAGAGCCATAGCCAGGGGGATCGAGGAAGAAGAAGCAAAAAACATTATAAACAATCAGATGCCGGTCGACGAAAAAATCAGGTTCGCCGATCATGTTATAGATAATGATTTTGATCTAGGAACAACAAAAGAAGGAGTAAAAGAGTTATGGCAAAAAGTCAAAGTCCAGAAAGTCAAAGTCCGAGAAAAAAAGAATTAGACATTGTGCAGCTTAAGAACATGAAGATAGCCGAGCTTACGGAGCTTGCCGGAAGTCTTAAGATCAGCGGCGTGAGCGCCATGAAAAAGCATGATCTCATCTTCAGCGTGCTTCAGGCGAAGATAGAAAAAGACGGGTTTGCGTACGGCGAGGGCGTGCTTGAGGTCCTGGAGGACGGTTTTGGTTTTCTTAGAAGCGCTGATTACAGCTATCTTCCGTGCCCGGATGATATTTATGTTTCCCCGTCACAGATCCGAAGATTTAATCTGAAAACAGGAGATACTGTGAGCGGCCAGATCCGTCCCCCAAAAGAGGGTGAAAGGTATTTTGCCCTTTTAAAGGTCGAAGCTGTTAATTTCGAAAATCCGGAAGTTACAAAAAACAAGATACTTTTCGAGAATCTTACACCGCTATATCCGGATGAACGTTTTGTGCTGGAGACAGAGCCTAAAGAGATATCAATGAGGGTTATGGATCTTTTGACCCCGGTGGGAAAGGGACAGAGGGGTCTTATAGTGGCGCCTCCCTATAGCGGAAAGACGGTTTTTCTTCAGAAGTTCGCCAATAGCATTACTACCAACTATCCGGATTCTGTACTCTTGATACTGCTTATAGACGAGAGGCCGGAAGAAGTAACGGATATGAAAAGATCCGTGAATGCCGAAGTTATCTCCTCTACTTTTGACGAACAGGCGCAGAGACATACCCAGGTTGCCGAGATGGTTCTTAATAAGGCTAAGCGTCTTGTTGAGCACAAGAAAGACGTAGTAATACTGCTCGATTCGATAACGCGCCTCGCCAGAGCATATAACAGCGTTGTGCCTCATTCCGGAAAGATCCTTTCAGGTGGTGTGGATTCAAATGCTCTGCATAAACCCAAAAGGTTCTTCGGTACCGCGCGTAACGTTGAAGAGGGCGGGAGTCTTACCATTATCGCAACTGCGCTTATTGATACAGGCAGCCGCATGGACGAGGTTATCTTTGAAGAGTTTAAAGGTACGGGTAACATGGAAATTCAGCTGGACAGAAACCTCTTTCAGCGCAGAATATATCCTGCCATAGACATCAAAAGGTCCAATACCCGGAAGGAAGAACTCCTGGTGGATGACGATGAGTTGAAAAAGGTGTGGCTGATGAGGAAGGTTTTGAGCGATCTTGACTCCGTGGAGGCCATGGAACTTCTGATAGACCGTCTGAAAAAGTCTAAAACGAACGATGAATTTCTGCAAAACTTGAGCAAATCATAATTAGTTCGGAGCCCATTACAAATCAAAATTTGTAACGGGCCATGGTTCGGAGTTGGTAGTTCGTAGTTGTAGGGGCACAGAATGTGGGTGCCCCTACTTGTTTTATATAATTTATACTTATCCCCTAACAATTATAATAATACTTGATATTTATAGGAATTTTAGTAAAATAATGGTTCGTGTTTGTTGCAAAGATATGAAAATAATACATTTATAAGGGGGTTAGAAGTGAGAAAAGGTATTCATCCTGAGTATAAGGAAACGACGATTGTTTGCGCTTGCGGAAACACCGTACACACGCATTCGTCAAAAGACACTATTCATGTTGAGATATGTTCCAAATGCCATCCATTTTACACAGGGAAGCAGAAACTGGTAGACTCTGCAGGTAGGGTTGAGCGTTTTAAGAGCCGTTTTGCAAAGAGCGAGGATCTGAAAACAAAGGTTTCCGAACCGGTAGTTGAAAAGGCAGAGAAGCCGGCTTCTGAAGCAAAAAAAGAAGATGTCGCTCCCCGGGAAGAGGCAAAACAAGAAGAAGTTAAGGGCGAAGACAAACCGGAAGCAGCTGAAGATAACGCCTCTACTGAGGAGAAGAAAAGTAAAGAATGATTACACAGATGATTTTATATAAAAACCTACAGGAGTGAAGTCAAGTAGGATATCAGGCAATCGGGACATCGGGAGGATAGGGTACCAGGACACCGGGGTATCGGGTAGGGCAAAAACTCCTGATACCCTGATACACCGATATCCTATCCCCCTGATAACCCGATGTCCTGATATAGATTTGTGTAATCTAAACAAGTTGGCCAAATTCAGAAGAAATCTGTGTAATCATTTTTACAGGATAGATATGGAACGATTTTTCGAAAAACTG
This sequence comes from Candidatus Omnitrophota bacterium, assembly GCA_013204685.1. Lineage (GTDB taxonomy): Bacteria > Omnitrophota > Gorgyraeia > Tantalellales > Tantalellaceae > JABMSC01. Next base: position 4,894 of record JABMSC010000031.1, read on the forward strand.
AAAGAAAAAAAAGAAAAATATATAGCTTTGGAGAAAGAGCTTTCTTCTCCGGAACTATTGTCTAAGCGCGAAGAGTATAAAGTAAAGGCAAAAGAATATGCTGACCTGAAAGAGGTAATTGCGGAGTATGACAGGTATCTTTCGCTTGAAGAGGAGAAGGCGGGCCTCGAGAAGATGATCTCCGAGGAAGAGACAGGAAGTGAGTATGCCAAGATGGCCAAGAAAGAGCTTGGGGATGTTGCTGGAGCGATGGAATCCAAAAAGAAGGATCTGGAAGAACTTCTTATCTCAGAAGACGGGGGAGAAAATAAACGCAATGTTATAATGGAAATACGTGCGGGGACAGGAGGGCTGGAAGCGGGTTTATTTGCCGCAGACCTCTACAAAATGTACACAAAGTATATTGATAAACAGGGATGGCGTACATCGGTAATAAGCATGAGCGGATCTGAGATGGGAGGGGTAAAAGAAATAATTTTTTCTGTAGACGGAAAGAATGTATTTAAACATCTCAAGTTTGAAATGGGAACACATAGAGTGCAACGCGTTCCGGAAACCGAAACCAGCGGACGCATTCATACCTCCGCGGCCACTGTTGCGGTTCTGCCGGAAGCTGAAGACGTAGAGGTAGACATAAAGCCGCAGGATCTAAAAATAGATGTTTATAGAGCCAGCGGCGCAGGCGGACAGCACGTAAATGTAACGGATTCTGCTGTGAGGATAACACATTTGCCTTCCGGGGTTATTGTGAGCTGTCAGGATGAGAGGAGCCAGCATAAAAATAAAACAAAGGCGATGAGAGTCCTTAAGGCCCGTATTTTCGAGAAGATGCAGGAAGACCAGAGGCGTAAGATATCCGATGTCAGGAAAAAACAGGTCGGGAGCGGCGACCGTTCGGAAAAAATAAGGACGTATAATTTCCCCGAGAACAGGGTCACGGATCACAGGATAAACCTGACGTTATATAATTTGGCGAATATACTGGAAGGGGATCTTGTCAGCATCGTAGAGGGACTTTGGGAGGAAGATCGGAAATTGAGACTTGAAGAAGGGACATAGAGCAGGGAATTTGCCAGCCCTTTTGACTAACAGAGGCAGCACAAAGATGAAAATTGCGAGTTAATTATGAAATACTCCGAAACAACACCAGTACAATATCAAGAAGGGACTGTCAGATTTTTGGGGATGGACATACCGGTTGACGAAAGAGTTTTGATCCCGCGTCCGGAAACAGAACTTCTTGTTGAAGTTGTCGCAGGCATATGCGAAGAAAAGAGATGGAAAGAACCTTTCATTCTTGATATAGGCACCGGAAGCGGCGCTATCGCTCTGGGGATAACGAAGCTTGTTGATACAGCTCACGTGATAGCTTCAGATGTCTCTCAAGATGTGCTGGCTCTGGCGGGAGAGAACATTAAAAAATTCAAGCGGGAAGAAAGAATAGAACTCACTTCTTCTGATATGTTCTCGGCCTTTGGTTCGGAATATAACGATTGTTTTGATTGCGTAGTGTCTAATCCTCCGTATGTTTCAGATAAGGATTATGGAGCTCTTGACGCCTGGGTTAAGGCGGAACCGGCTCTCGCGCTTCTTGCCGGAGCGGAAGGGCTGGACTGCTTGAAGGTAATAGCCGCCGAAAGCTCAAGAGTTATTAAGCCGGGCGGAGTTCTCGCTGTAGAAGTGGGATACGATCAGGCCCAAAAAGTGAAGATCCTCTTCGAGGAATATGGTTTTTCGGATATTAAGGGGTTCGTCGATTTCGGCGGACACGAACGCGTTATCATAGGGCGCAGGCATGGATAAACTGGTCATAGAAGGCGGCAGGGTTCTTTCGGGAAAGGTCCGTATAAGCGGAGCGAAAAATGCCTGTCTTCCGATCCTGGCGGCAGCGCTTATGACAGAAGAAGCGTGCCTTATAAAGAATGTGCCGGATCTGAAAGATATTTCTACCATGATAGATATTCTTTCTGAACTCGGGAGGGATGTCTCCAGGAAGGGTGACGAGGTAGAGATCTCATCCGGAAGCGTTAAAAATGTGACGGCTCCCTATGACATGGTCAGCACCATGCGTGCATCGATTGCCGTCTTAGGACCATTGCTTGCGAGGTACGGGGAAGCAAAAGTGTCTTTTCCCGGAGGATGTGTTATAGGCCCCAGGCCCATAGATCTCCACCTTAAAGGGCTGCGCGCGCTGGGAGCCGATATAACTATTGAAGAGGGATATATCGTTGCCAGGGCCGGTAAGCTTAAAGGTAAGCGCATATATCTCGGCGGGCATTTCGGATCAAGCGTTCTGGCGACGGCTAATACGCTTATGGGTGCAGCACTGGCCGAAGGTGATACCATCATCGAAGATGCTGCCTGTGAACCGGAAGTAGTGGATCTTGTAAACTTTTTGAATGCGATGGGGGCGGATATTACGGGAGGCGGCACTCCCACGATAAGAGTCAGCGGCGTGAAGATTTTAAAGGGTGCGGAATACAGCGTCGTTCCGGACAGAATAGAGGCGGGCACATACATGATCGCAGCCATTGCTACGGGAGGGCGGCTCTTCCTTGAAAACGCTGAGGCAAAGCATAACCTTGCGCTTATCGATAAACTTGAGGAATGCGGCGGAGTAATCACAGAAACTTCCGGAGGAATGGATGTAAGCAGAAGAGGGCGCGCGATACACCCGACAGACGTTACGACGCTTACTTATCCGGGATTTCCGACGGATCTTCAGGCGCAGACAATGAGCCTGGTGACTATATGCGACGGCATAAGCGTTATAACCGAAAAAATATATCCCGAAAGGTTTATTCATATCAGCGAGCTTAACAGGATGGGAGCTGAGATATTTCTCGAGGGATCCACTGCGATCGTTCATGGGGTTAAAAAGTTAAGCGGTGCCCCGGTAATGGCGTCGGATCTGAGGGCATCAGCAGCTCTGGTCCTGGCGGGACTGATAGCGGAGGGGTGCACGGAAGTTTCGAGGATATATCACCTGGATCGCGGGTATGAACATATTGAGGATAAACTTTCGGCAGTGGGAGCGAGCATTAAGAGGGTGAGTGAGTAGGTCATAGCTTACTATTACGTGATCCCCGCTTCGCCGAAGCCCTCTGGCTTCGGCACTTCCTCGCAACCATGTGCTCGGTCGCGCGGGGATGACATTTTTTCATAAAGGAGGTATAAAATGAAAAAAATAAGTTTAATTCTAGGATTGGCGGCGGCAATCAGCTTTTTCACAACCAGCGCTTTCGCGCTCACAGTCACAGCTACATCTATTTCAAGTGGCGTTTACGAAGACGGAAAATTTACTCCAACCAATAGTGGTTTTACGGCAGAGTACACTCTTGATGAGAATACCCGGATGGTCCGACTCACAAAAATTATAGACAATGATCGTGAGGGGAAAGCTGAAGAGGGGGCCCTGTATGAGATAACAAATATGTCCATAAGTGAAGGACTCTCAGCCTTTACGGTTTCCAGGAACAAAATGGGACAGAAGATCATAACGGCCGTGCGTGAAGGGGCTCTTGGTGCTTCCGAGACGCTCATAATTGGCAGGGATTTTTATGAATACTCGAAAGCTGAGAACGGAAAATTTTATCTTGAGTATGGAAAAGTAACTTACGACAATCAATAAAAAGGAAGAGAAGATGAAGGACAAAACAGTAAACGTACTTATTGTAGGCGCCGGAAAGGGCGGCACAGCTTTTATTGAACTTTTCAAGGGTAGTGATAAGGTTAAAATATCAGGTGTTGTAGATATAAACGATGATGCACCAGGGATCAGGTTAGCCAAAGAATTAAATATCCCTCATTCGAATGATTGCAGGACCTTTTTTGAAAAAAAAGAACTCGATGAAATAATCAATGTTACCGGTTCCCGGGCGGTCCAGGAAGAGCTGCTGAACAACAAACCCGAAAATGTCGAAGTAATAGGAGGACATAGTGCGAAGCTGATGTGGGGATTTTTTGATGAATACACGCAGTCAGAAACGGCATTGAAAATATCTGAACAAAAGTTCAAAGATCTGACAGAGGCTACAACGGACTGGATATGGGAGGTTGACAAGGATGGGAAATATACCTATGTCAGCCCTAAGGTTGAGGACCTGTTGGGGTATACATCCGGCGAGGTTTTGGGTAAAAGCCCTTTTGACTTTATGCCGAAGGGTGAGCAAAAAAAGATACGTGATATTTTTATTGAAAAAGTGACCCAAAAAGAACCTTTTTATCAATTAGAAAACGAGAATATTCATAAGGACGGGCACAGCGTTATATTAGAGACAAACGGAATTCCTGTTTTTGATGAAAAAGGGAATGTGAAAGGATATAGGGGCATAGATAGAGACATTACGGATCGCGCTGCATCGGAAAACATGCTGAAAGAATCCGAAGCAAAATGGAAGTCGCTGGTTAATAACGCTCCGAACATAATTATGATTTCAGATCGTGATGGTGTGATCCAGTTCATAAATCACACTGCAGCAGGTTTAAGCACAGAAGACGTTATCGGGAAAACGCTGTATGATTTTATTGATCCGGATTACCGTGCAACCGTGAAGGAAACTATGGAACACGTTTTTAAGACAGGCAAGGCTGCCAGATACCAGATCAAAAGTACCGGTTCCGATGGTTCCAGTGCATGGCATGATAGCCAGGTCGGTCCCATCGGTCAAAATGGTGAGGTTGTTGCGATGATATCCGTTGTCACGGACGTTACCGAAAAGAAAAAGTCCGATGAGCGCGTTCAAAAGCTCAACGAAACCCTGTGCGGCCTGAGTATTGATCACGAAGAAAACGTAAACAAGTTGACCGCTGCTTGCGGAGAGATACTGGGGGGAGTGTGCGCCTTATATAACAGGATAGACGGTGATATGCTGTGTTCAATAGGGAAGTGGCAGACACCGCCGGATTTTAAGACCCTTGATAATGCCGAAGGACATATATGCTATGACGTGATAAAGCATGGCTCAAAAGGGGCACCTTATATCGTAAAGAATCTCGAAAAAACACCGTATTCCAAAAAAGATCCTAATGTGGCGAAATACGGCTTAAAAACTTATATAGGATATCCTGTGTATTGTTTTGATAAGCCGGTTGGGAGCCTTTGTGTCGTGTACCGGGATGACATTGAGTTCGATGAAAGCGATAAGAGGTTTATGGGTATTATTGCCGAAGCTATTTCTAGAGAAGAAGAACGCAAACAAATGACTGATGAATTAAGACAGACCGGCGACCGATTGTCGCTTCTTATCAAGACCATGCCGATAATTTCTTATACATGCAGGGCGGAAGGCAATTTCGCCGCTACTTACATAACGAATTCGATAACAGACATCACCGGATATAAGCCGGAAGACTTTACTTCTAAATCTTCTTTCTGGGTGGATCATATTCATCCCGATGACAGGAACAGGGTGTTTGCAGAACTGGGTGAGGTTTTTAAAGCAGATTTGCACCAGCATGAATACCGCTTCAAGATCGCTGACGGTTCTTACAGGTATCTTCTCGATGTTATGCGCCTGATAAGAAAAGAAGACGGGACCCCCGATTACATTATAGGTGTGATGTCTGACGTCTCGGACCGAAGGCAGATAGAAGACGCGCTTAAAGAATCGGAATCCCGGTATCGTACTATTTTTGAAAATACGGGTACGGCGATCGTGATCATCGAAGACGATATGACCGTTTCCATGGCAAACGCTGAATTCGAGAAGATCTCAGGTTTTTCCAAGGAAGAAATAGAGGGGCGCAAAAATGTTCTGGATTTCACCGGGAAGGACTATTTAGATAAGGTAAAAGAGTATCACAGGCTCCGGAGGATCGATCCGGAAGCCGTACCGGGAAATTATGATATTAGCATAATGAATAAAGAGGGGAAAGAGGTCGATGTTTATCTGACGGTGGCATTGATCCCTGATACCCGGAGAAGCGTTGCGTCAATTCTGGACATTACTGAGCTTAAGAGGAACGAACAGGAGCTTACAAAACAGAAGGAACTGTTGGATAATACTAATAAGGCCCTGGAACATAAATTAAAAGAACTGCAGGAAGCTCTGGGACATATTAAAAGACTTGAAGGCCTTGTTCCGATATGCGCGAATTGTAAAAAGATGATGATGGAAGGAAAGGACTCAAAGGATCAAAAGGCGTGGATACCGCTTGAGAAATATATATCTGAGCGAAGTGAAGCAAGCTTTACTCATGGGCTGTGTCCGGATTGTGCTAAAAAGATGTACGGACAGATAAGGAAAAATAATAAGAAAGATTAAAACATGAAACAGTTTGCACTATTCGCTATTTTGCTCACCTTTACATTATTCAACTGCACCAGCGGGTTTGCTGTGGATGACGATGGGATAATTGAATATCCTGACGGAAGCCTTGGCATGGATATTGGCGGCGGATATCAAACTATGCCGAAAATACAAGGTGAAGATGAAGATTTCATGCCTGCTCCGGGGTATCGTGATGACTACAAAGATACCAGATACGGCCCAATGACAGAGCAGGGCGCTTATTTTCCGGTGATGCCTTCTTTCAGTCTGCCGGGGACAAGAAAGCCGGTTGAAAAAACAGAAGAAGAGAAGGAGCAGATATTTTATCAAATGCCCCCCGAAGAGATGGAAAGTACCATTTGGGGGTTTTCAGGCCAGGAGCCAAAAACCCCTGATGAGTAGTTATCCCATATAGCATTAAATCCGAGATCCGAAATCCGAAACAAATCCCAAATCCCAAATTCGAAATTCCAATGTTCCAAACATATTCGTGCTCAGACTTAATGTGTATACTTTAAGTCAAGCATTTACAGTATTTACAATTCACACTAAACTTGACAAAAATAAAACATATGCTATACTTGCAGTAAATAATTGACATAAAGTAACTCATCGGGATCATTTTGCTTCTCTAAGAAGGAAGAGTATGTCCAAAAAGCTTATATTATCAAAAGATATAGTACAAAAATACAATATCCCTTATTCGACGCTTACTCATTACACCGATATGGGGTTGCTCCAGGTAGTGAAGAAGTCGGGTAATAGGAGAATGTATGATGAAGGTGAAGTGAGAGTGCAATTGGAAAAGATACTTGAGCTTGTAGATAAAGGATACCCCCTAAGGCTTATTCGTGACTTGCTTATTAACGGGCAAAATCATGATCCAGGAGAGGGGCTGGACAGTTAGATTTCAGGAGAATATATTGAAACTTTTTATACTTGCTTTCAGCTTATCGGTACTTTTCACCTGGCTTGCTATCATAATAGCCAAAAAAGCGAATATTGTTGATTCCCCCGACCGGGAAAGCAAGATACATACTAAACCCGTGCCGCTTCTTGGTGGGGTGGCGCTTTTTTTGGCGTATGCCACAGCGCTTTTATTGAACTATCAGTTTTCATGGGAGCTTAAAGGAGTTGCGATCGCTTCATTTATTGTAATGCTTTCAGGTTTAATAGACGATGTAAGGGGATTATCTGCATCTGCCAGGCTTGTAATACAGATCCTTTGTGCGATTGTGGTTGTTGCGTTCGGCGTGCGCATCAACATCGTGCCGGACAGATTTTTCTTCGCGTATCCCTTAGAGGCGATAATAACCGTTATATGGATCGTTGGGATCACCAATGCCATGAATTTTATTGATGGAGCCGACGGTCTGGCGGCAGGCCTTACCGCGATCGCTGCAGGAGCATTCGCGATAATAGCATATCAGACCGGCCAGATATATTTTGCGTTCCTGAACGCTGCTCTTGCCGGAGCGTGTTTGGGCTTTCTGGTGTTTAATTTTCATCCGGCAAAAATATTCCTTGGTGACGCGGGCAGCGCCTTTCTGGGATTCAGTATAGCCTCATTGGCGGCTATGGGGGAATGGTCCGGGAATATGCCAATTGTAGCATTAAGTATACCGCTTTTAACGCTTTCGATACTTATATTTGATATGATCTACATAAGCATGTCAAGGATCGCACGGAAAAAAGTGACGTCTTTTAAGGAATGGATCGAGTACGTAGGGAAGGATCATTTGCATCACCGCCTTATGAATATGGGTTTTTCTCAGGTGCAGACGGTTCTTTTTATATATTTAATAGCGATCGTATTCGCCCTTGGAGCTCTTGCTCTTAAAGAGTCAGTGACTTACCAGGCGCTGTTACTTCTTTCCCAGGGGGTTTGTATCCTGGTTACAGTGATGGTACTTATGATAGTGGGCCGTGGGAATATGGAGAAAAACAGGATCACGGAGACGCGGCTCAAGTAGCTGAAAAATAACGATCTTCAAAAGAGGTGATTTTACAATGGATTTTTTAGAATACTGGAATATGGCAGAGAGACCATTTGAAAATACGGGGGATCCGAAATTTTTTTATTATTCCCCCAACCACAAAGAAGCCCTGGTCAGGCTTACTTATGTAATAAAGAAGAACAAGGCGGGGGCCTTGCTCGCAGGCGATTACGGCACGGGCAAGACTTCTATAGCAAATGAACTCTTAGAAGAGATAAAAGAGAGCGAGGATTATCACAGCGTATGCATAAGAAATCCTATTCTTAGTTCCAAAGAACTCTTAAGTGAAATAGCCTACCAGCTGGGTGTGACCGAGAATTTTAAAAGCCGGCTGGAATTAAGGCGAGCTATTGAAGGAGCCCTGCATAAAATAGTAATGGAAGAGAGGCATACCGTTATTATCATAGATGAAGCGCATCTTATGACCCGGAGGGAAGCGCTTGAGGAATTGCGTCTATTGATGAATTTGCAGTACGATAACCAGTTCATGGCAACGATCATCATGATGGGGCAGCTTGAACTGCGCAATGTTATTAACTCAATGCCGCAGTTCAAGCAAAGATTTGCGATATTTTATGCCCTGAAGCATCTGCCGGCAGAAGAAACATCAAAATATATACAGCACCGCCTGCAGATCTCGGGAACAGGTGCTTCCATTTTCAGCGACACAGCATGCGGAATAATACATAAGTCTTCCGTTGGAAGGCCGCGGCAGATAAACAACATTTGTGACATGTCCCTTCTCGTCGGCTCGATGAGAAAAGTCAGCCAGATAGACGAGGATATAGTTACAGAAGTTATAAAGGACCTGGGAGAGGAAATCTAATATGATCGAATTTAGTGAAAGCCTGGAAGATTCCGGCAGCGTAGTACCCCGTAAAAAGGAGGTACCGGAAGAGCTGTCACTGGCCAGCAAGGCAGGGAAGGAGGAAACCCTGGATCTTGCGTCAAGCCTGGATGAAGCGGAAGCTTTTTATAACGAGACATTGAGCTTTATTACGCCTGTTCTGGATGCTGTCGCTGAAAGCGAGAAAAAGATCATAAACCCGGATGCAATTTTAAAATGGTCGGATAAAGCATGCGATTTTTTCCTTAAGGTCAAGGACCTGGACAGTATCATCTATCTCATCGGTAAAAATGACCGGTGTGAACCCAATTATC
>JABMSC010000032.1 GCA_013204685.1 Candidatus Omnitrophota bacterium
GCCCACAACTGTGAAAATGTGTCATCCCCGCAAAATATGTCATCCCCGCGAAAGCGGGGATCCAATATAAACCAGATTAATTTGTTTAAAGGAATTTTACAAGATTTTCTTTAAATATTTACCAGTAAAGGACTTACTGTTTGAGGCCACTTCTTCAGGGGTTCCGGAAGCTACAAGTTCGCCCCCGTCATCGCCCCCGTCAGGGCCAAGGTCTATGATATGATCGGCTGATTTGACTACATCAAGGTTATGCTCTATAACCAGAACAGTGTTCCCGGAAGAAACGAGCCGGTGCAGGACATCCAGAAGTTTATGTATATCTGCGAAATGCAGCCCCGTTGTAGGTTCATCCAGCATATAGAGTGTCTTTCCTGTTGCCGTTTTGGAGAGTTCCGAGGAGAGTTTCACTCTTTGAGCTTCTCCGCCTGAAAGTGTCGTCGCGGACTGCCCCAGCTTTATGTAACCGAGACCCACGTCACAAAGAGTCTGCATCTTGGCTTTTATCGGCGGAATGTTTTCAAACAGCTTCAATGCTTCTTCCACGCTCATCTCCAGCACCTCTGAAATATTATACCCCTTATACCTTACCTCAAGCGTCTGGTCGTTGAATCTCTTCCCGTTGCACACGCCGCACTCAACATAAACATCCGGCAGAAAATGCATCTCTATCTTTTTCATGCCGCCGCCCTGACATGCTTCACAGCGACCGCCTTTGACGTTGAAACTGAACCTTCCCGGTTTATACCCCCTCAGGCGTGATTCAGGAAGAGAGCTGAAAAGCTTTCTTATAGGATCAAATGCGCCGGTATACGTTGCCGGATTGGATCTCGGGGTCCTGCCTATGGGGGACTGGTCGATGACTATAACTTTATCGATATTTTTGACCCCGTTGATCTTCTTGTGTTTCCCGGGCTTCATCTTGCTCCGGTAAAGTTTTTTTGCCATAGACCTGTAAAGTATCTCGTCAATAAGGGTGCTTTTTCCCGAACCCGAAACACCGGTAACACAGTTAAAGACCCCCAGAGGCACTTTTACATCAATATCTTTTAAGTTATGCTCGGCCGCACCTATTATCTCAAGGTATTTTGCCTGGTCGCATTTTCTTCTCTTTTCAGGGATCTTTATCTTAAGCTCGCCGCGCAGGTATTTTCCGGTAAGAGAAGCTTTGCTTTTGAGGATATCATCGATACTGCCTTCGGCAACTATTTTCCCGCCGTGCTCGCCCGCGCCGGGCCCGAGATCTATGATGTGTTCCGCTTTTCGTATGGTTAACTCATCGTGCTCAACAACGATCAACGTATTACCAAGTTCCTTAAGGTCAAATAAAGTATCCAGGAGTTTACGATTATCCCTCTGATGAAGGCCGATACTTGGCTCGTCAAGAACGTAAAGCACTCCGACTAATCCACCGCCTATCTGTGTGGCAAGACGTATCCTCTGGTCTTCACCGCCCGAAAGGGTGTTATTGCGCCTGTCGAGGGTAAGGTACCCCAAGCCGACATTGAGCATAAAGTCCAGGCGTGAATTAACTTCCTTTACGGCCTCCTCGGCTATTTTTTTCTGCATTTTATCCAGTTTCAGTGATGAAAAATAGCTTTTGGCCTCTACGACTGACATCTTACATGCCTCTGAAATATTTTTGCCGCCTATAAAAACGTTTAGAGATTCCGTGCGAAGCCTCTCCCCTTTACACTCAGGGCACGGCTGAACGGACATAAACCCTGATATCATTTCTTTCATGAAATCGCTCTGAGTCTCATGAAACCTGCGTTCCAGGTTGGGGATAACCCCCTCAAACCCGGATTCATAGAGATCTCCATAGAGGACCATCTCTTTCTGCTCCCTGGTGAGTTTATTGTACGGTTCATCAAAACTAAAACCGTGATGCCTGGCAAGCCTTCTTATCTGCCTGCGAAAGTGAAGCACGACACCTTTACCGCCTCTCTTCCAGGGAACAACGGCTTTAATGAGGGGTTCTGTCTTGTCCGGCACGATAAGTTCGGAGTCTATCTCCAGTTTATTTCCCAGGCCGTTACATCCCGGACACGCGCCATAAGGACTGTTGAACGAAAAATTCCTCGGAGCAAGCTTATGAAAACTTATCCCGCATTCAATACACGCATTCTGTTCGCTGAGAAGCATGTCTCCCTTAAGCTTTTTTTCACCTTCCGCGGGAGCCACAATGATAATACCCGATCCTAGTTTCAGAGCTACTTCCACGGAATCCGATAAACGCGTCCTGATGCCTTTTTTAATGACAATACGATCAACAACAGCTTCGATCGTATGTTTGACTTTCTTGTTGAGTTCAGGGATCCTGTCCCCTATATCAACGATCTTTCCGTCAAGCCTGATACGGATGAGCCCTTCTTTCCGTGCCCCTTTCATAACCTCAATATGTTCACCCTTTCTGCCCTGGATCAAGGGAGCAAGTATCATAATTTTAGCGCCGTCTTCCAAAGAAAGCACGCGGTCGACGATCTGCTGAGAGCTTTGGCCGGAGATAACTTTTCCGCATTTCGGACAATGCTGTATGCCGATCCTCGCGAACAAGACCCTCAGGTAATCATATATCTCTGTCTGTGTACCAACAGTTGAACGGGGGTTTCTGCC
>JABMSC010000033.1 GCA_013204685.1 Candidatus Omnitrophota bacterium
AAAGTATCCTGTAAAAGAAGGCATACCGGTCATGCTTGTGGATGAGGCGGAGGGCGCGGAAAGCAGCTAGCATTTAGGAAAAAAAGATGCAGGGCACCTTTTAAGGTGCCGAGTAACTGATTTTTAGAAGGAGGCAAGATGAAAATACTCGTTATAAATGGACCCAATTTGAATCTATTGGGAAAAAGAGAAAAGGATATCTACGGGACCGAGACAATAGAATCAATAAATGGCGACATATCAAAAGCGGCATCCGGTAGATCTGTAGAAGTTGAGTTTTACCAGTCCAATCATGAAGGGGACATTGTCGATAAGATCAACCAGACTGATGCCACGGGTATATTGATAAACCCGGCTGCTTACACACACACCAGTGTGGCGATCCATGATGCCATAAAAGCTAAAGAAGTTCCCACGGTAGAAGTTCATCTGTCGAATATTTATGCGCGGGAAGAATTCAGGCATAAATCGCTTATTGCCCCTGTTGTTACCGGGCAGGTTAGCGGGTTCGGAAAGAACAGCTACATCCTGGGGTTCGAGGCGCTGGTGGAGCTCTTAAATAGCTAACCGATCATTATGGATTATAAAAAACAGGCAACAAGAAAGATCAAGGCGAAGCTGGCGCGGACCGGCCTGGAAGCATTGCTGGTCAGCGGGCCCTTTAATGTAAGATATTTAACCGGATGGCATTCATCCGGGATCTTACTTCTAGTGAGGAAAAAGGGCCAGCCCATCCTTATAGTTGATTCTATGAATAAAACCCTTGCTGAAGACAAATTGAAGGGGCTGGACCTGGACATTACAACAGCGTCAAGATCGATATTGCAACGATTGGCGGAATACCTGAGGAGCGAAAAAATAAAAAAGGTCGGATTTAGCGGCGAGGATCTTTCAGTATCAAATTTTAACAGATTAACCCGTTTAGCCCCCGGAGTCCGGTTCATTGAAAAGGCAAAAAGCCTGGAAGTTTCTTCCATTCTAAAAGACCTGCGGAAGATCAAGAACCCCCGGGAGATAAAGATCCTGAAGAAGGCTGCCAGAGAGACGGTTTCTATCTGGAAGAGCATCAAAAGGAATATAGTTGCTGGTTTAAGTGAAAAGAAAATAGCTTCCATGGTGGATGGCCTGGTGCGCAGTAAGGGGTATGAAAACTCTTTTCCCACAATTGTTGCGATCGGTGAAAATACGGCGCGCCCGCACGCCATTCCTACAGACAGATGTTTACGGGACGGGGAACACGTTCTCGTGGATTTTGGTATCAGGTATAAGGGGTACTGTTCAGACTTGACAAGAGTATACTACAACGGTAGAATAAGTGGTCAAATTGAGGATTTTCGCAGAATTGTGCAGAAAGTTTGCAAATTCGCCATAGGCGGGATCAAACCCGGAATAAAAGTGAGCACGCTGGTCAGTAAATCGGAGACCTTTTTTGATGACGGAGATGCGGGAGAATATGTGCTGCACGGACTTGGCCACGGGTTAGGCCTGGAAATACACGAGATGCCGTCTCTAAACAAGAAGAGTCCCGGCCGGTTTGCCGAGGGAATGGTGATCACGATAGAACCGGGGCTTTACAAGGAGGGCCTGGGCGGAATTCGTGAAGAGAACATGGTTCTGGTTACCAAAAAGGGATGCGAGGTGTTGACAAAGTGATAAAAGCAGGACAGTTGAGACAAGGCGCAGTTATTACCTATAATGGGACTTTGCATGAAGTATTAGAAGCCCAGCATCATAAACCTGGGAAAGGGGGCGCTTTTATACGCGCAAAATTCAAGAATCTTTCCACCGGGTCTATAATCTCAGAAACCCTCAGGCCGGACGATACCTTCGATCAGGCCTTTATCGAGCAGAAGCAAATGCAGTACCTTTATAAGGATAATCTCGGATATTGTTTTATGGATGAGACAACGTATGAGCAGGTCCATATTTCCGGAGAGAAGATAGGAGAGAAAACCGATTACCTTAAAGAGAACATGTCAATAACGGCGAAGATCTGCAGCGGAGAGATACTGACAATAGATCCTCCTATTCATGTTGTATTAAAAGTAGTTGAGACCGACCCCGGGTTTAAGGGCGATACAGTTTCAGGCGCCACTAAACCGGCCACTCTTGAGACCGGTAAAGTTGTTAAGGTGCCTTTATTTGTGGAGAAAGATCAGCTTATCAAAGTTGATACGAGGACGGGGGAATATATAGAGAGGGCGTGAGTAGTTTAGAGTTCGCGTGCCCCGTTAGAAATTCCTTTGGAATTTGTAACGGGGTGGTTCG
>JABMSC010000034.1 GCA_013204685.1 Candidatus Omnitrophota bacterium
AGGTGAGGACCTCACCCAGTGTTGTCCGGCGGTTCTCTATGGTAAGGGTTTTTTCTATTGAAACCGCATCTTGAAAATGCCTCAGCGATCTCTTCTTAAAGTGATTGGATGCCATGTTGATAGACATGATAGCCAGCCAGCTCTCAAGGGTGGCGGGGTCCTTGACCTCATCGAGTTTATCCTTCTCCCATATTGCCAAAAAGATATCCTGAATGATATCGGCGATCTCGTTTCTTGAGGACGGTGTTTTGAGGGTTTTGATCTTGTAGCCGACACTTTTTGCCACTAGATGCCTGTAACGCTTCGCGAACTCATCCCAGGCGGTCCTGTCTTTTTTTCTGCATTTCTGTAAGAGCTCTTCTGTAGTCATAACAGGACCATTATAATACCGATTTAACTAAAAATCAATAAAAATTTCATGAATTGTCAAATATCAATTGAGTGTCTCCTGCATCTTGATCCTTGATCCGGGACACCTCGTCCCTGATTTATCCCTTGCAGGTATATTTGCTAAAGGGTAAAATAGATGTGCTTACGCTGTATGATAATTACTATCATTAAGGGGCTAAAATATAGGAAAAGTCGTACTGCTGGTAGTGATCCTTTCATTTTTAGCATCTAGCCGCTGGGCGGCAATGGTATTTCGGTAGGATAAAACTTCAGGAGGTATTATGAAAAAGTTTTTACTGGTAATAAGTGTAATGATCTTTGCTTTTGTGCCGCTTGCGGATGCATTCGCGCAGGCAAAGATCATAGGGGATTGGGATGACAGGGACGAAGAAGTATACAATATCAATGCCTATAACCTGTCGACAGATTCCAGGCTGAATGATGCGACTCTTAACTTCCAGAAGGCGCTTGAATCTCTGGAAAAAGGTGATAAGGCGATGAGGGTAAGAGTAGGCCGGGCCAAAAAGATGTATTCGAATGCAAAAAAATATATCCTGAAAGCCCAATTTATATACACCGAGGAAGGCCAGAAATACGGTATTGACGTTACTCACGAGCTCGCGACATGCGAAAGGCTACATCGCAGGATACATGTGGATTATAATAATGCAGAGAAAGCCCAGCAGCGTGACGGGAATTAAAACTCCTGGGTTGTGATCGTTGTTTAATATAAGGAGGTGTATCATCAGATACTTAATCGGTGCCTTGATATGTGTATTTTTAGTTGGCTGCGCCACTTCATCGGGTATTATTCAGACCCCGGATGAGTCAGGCGGAACTTACGTAGTGCAGGGTGAATCCGCGGGATTCACACTATTCGGTTTTATCGGTGTAATACATCCGACCTATGGTCAGGCGCTTGCAAGGCTGCATGGTGGCGTGACGGGGGATTTGGCCGAAAAAGGGTATGAGCTTAAAAATGTGCAGCGCGAATCCACTAAATCCAATTATTTGTTATACAGTATCCCAAGGAAGACCATAACGGCTGAGCTTGTGCCGAGGAAATAATAATTCGAGAATATGACCAATAGAGAGATTTCCATTATTTTTTCCCGCATAGGGGACATTTTAGAAATTAAGTCAGAAAATGTTTTCAGGGTACGGGCATACCGCACTGCCGCGCAGAACATTATGGGCCTGGCGAGGGAACTTTCCGATATATATGCCGCCAACCCGGAAGATCTGGAAAATATCCCGGGGATAGGAAAAGACCTTAAAGAAAAGATCATAGAGATGATCTCAACCGGCAAGCTCAAGTATTATGAGGCCCTGGCCAGGGAATTTCCGAAGGGGTTTCTCGATATGCTGAGCCTTTCGGGGCTTGGTCCTAAAAAACTGAAAAAACTCCGCGATGAAATAAAGATAAAGAACGTTGATGACCTGGAGAAAGCCTGCAAAAAAGGTAAACTTGAGAATATCGAGGGGATGGGCGCCAAGACCCAGGAGAAGCTCTTAGGGGCGATCGAACACTTCCGCAAAAGAGAAGGAAGGATGCTCCTGCCGGAAGCCGACGAGTGGGCGGGGAAAATTGTTTCATATCTGAAAAAAGACAAGAACTTCAAAAAAATAGAAAAAGCAGGAAGCCTTCGCCGCGGTAAAGAAACTGTAGGCGACATCGATATACTTACGACAGCCGCCCGCAGCAAAAAGGCCATGGATCGTTTTACCTCTTATCCCGAGACAGAGTCAATTATAGCCAAGGGTATGACAAAGGCCAGCATACAGGTAACCGAAGGCCCTCAGGTCGACCTCAGGGTCGTGGACGCGAAATGTTTCGGTGCCGCGCTTCAGTATTTTACGGGGAGTAAACAGCATTCGGTTGAGGTGCGAAAGATCGCTAAAGGTAAGGGTTACAAGGTAAGTGAATACGGTGTTTTTTCCGTAGACAAAAAGACAGGACGGGAGCGCATGGCAGCCGGTAAGACCGAAGAAAAGGTTTACAAAAAACTTGGAATGGAATGGATACCGCCGGAACTGCGGGAGAACCGCGGTGAAATAGAAGCGGCTATTAAAGGGACCCTGCCGAAAAACCTCATCAAGCTTTCAGATATAAAGGGGGACTTGCACCTCCATTCAGTCGCAAGCGACGGCAATGCTCGAGTGGAAGAACTGGCCTCTCAAGCGAAAAAAAAGGGATATGAGTATATTGCTGTGACCGATCATTCCAAGCTTATTAAGATCGCCAACGGCATGGATGAAAAACGTCTTTTAAAACATGCAGATAGGGTGAGGAAGCTCGACAAGAAGATCAAAGGCATAAAGATACTTGTAGGCATTGAGGTGGATATACTGGAAGACGGAAAACTGGACCTTGAGGATTACGCCCTGAGGGAAATGGACATAGTGATAGCCGCCATCCATTCGCGTTTCGCGCTCCCAAAAGAAAAACAGACCGCCCGCATTTTAAAAGGACTGGATAATAAATATGTGAATGCTCTGGCACACCCGTCAGGAAGGCTTATTACGAGGCGCACGGGTCTCAATTTTGATCTTGATAAAGTGTTTAGTAAGGCCGCGGAAGAGAATATCTTTTTGGAAATAAACACCCACGGTGAGAGAATAGACCTGAATGATTTAAACTGCAGGCGCGCCGGGGAACTTGGAGCCAGATTCATGATCAGCACCGACGCTCATGACATATCCCAGATGGATCTCGTGAAGTACGGCGTAATAACGGCTCGCCGCGGCTGGCTTGAAAGAAAAGATGTCTTAAATACATATCCGCTTGAAAAAATGCTGAAGGAGTTAAAAAAATAATGTATTGCCCGAAATGCCGGACAGAGTACCGGGATGGATTCGACAGATGTGCCGATTGCGATGTGGTTTTAGTGCATGAACTTCCCCGGGAGAGCCGGGATGCCGGACCGGAAGAAAAAGAAGCTGTGAAAGAAGGCGCAGGGAAAACTCTCGGAATGTATGCCACGCATGCCGAGGCAGAAATAATCACCGGTTTTCTAAAGAGCTGCGGGATAGAGGCTATTGTTTCGCAATCGAAATATAAAGGGTGGGCACCCTATGGTTCTTCTTTTAAAAGGGGAATACCTGTTGTGGTCCTTGAAGAAGACCTTGAGAAGGCCAAAGAGCTTATAGAATCAATGCCGTACGACGAGAGTGAGGAAATGTAAGCTGCACTTTGCAAAAATCAGGGAGATATATGACGGAAGACATAAAAAGAAAAATCAATGAGCTTCGAAAAGAGATAAAAAAGCATAACGATCTTTATTACACCAGGGGTGTGCCCGTAATATCCGACGGAAAATACGACGCCCTTATGGCGGAGCTTAAAAAACTCGAAGAGGCGCATCCCGGATACGCCTCGGCGGATTCTCCTACTATGACCGTAGGCGCGCCTGTGCCTCAGAAGTTCGTGAAAGTCAAACACACTTCTCCCATGCTAAGCCTTGAGAGCGTGAACGATGAAAAGGGAGCGGAGCATTTCAATGAAACCTGCGTAAAGGAAACAGGCAAAGCGGTAGATTATATCTGCGAGCCCAAGCTGGACGGCATAAGCATAGAACTTGTTTACGACAACGGACGCTTCACATCCGGGTCCACGCGAGGGGACGGCGTTATAGGGGAAGACGTAACGTTGAACCTTAAAACCATTCCAAGCGTCCCTGAAAAGCTGAAGGTGAAGACCCCACCACGGCGCATTGCTGTCAGGGGTGAGGTGATGATGCATATAACGGATTTCCAGGGCCTCAATAAAAAACGCGCTGAAGAAGGCCAGGATCTATTTGCAAATCCCCGCAATGTGGCTGCCGGGTCCATGCGCCAGCTGGACTGGCGCGTAACAGCCGGGAGAAAACTCCACGTTTACTGCTACCGGATCCTTGACTACTCGGAAAAGTGGCCAGATTCGCAGGAAGATGCCTTAAAACTCTTGAAGGAGCTTGGTTTTCAAACGGCTCCTAATATAAAACATTCTAAAGATATAAGCGCCGCTATTTCTTACCACCACTTGATGGAAGAAAAAAGAGATGATCTTGATTATGAAATAGACGGTGTGGTGGTGAAGGTCAATAATTTCCGTGATCAGGAACGTTTGGGCATGAGGACTCAAAACCCTAAATGGGCCGTTGCTTATAAATTCAAGGCCCACAAAGAAGTCACCCGCATTGAGAATATAGCCATTCAGGTTGGGAGAACCGGTGTTCTTACGCCGCTTGCGCTCCTCAAGCCGGTTGAAGTTAGCGGCGTGACGGTTGCGCGCGCAACGCTTCACAATATGGACCAGGTTGAGAAGCTTGGCGTCAAGATAGGTGATTACGTGAAGGTTGAGAGAGCCGGAGACGTTATTCCTTATATCTCAGAGGTTGTTAAAGAAAAACGGACAGGCAGGGAAAAGACTTTTCATATGCCGAAGAAGTGTCCCAGTTGCGGGACTCCGGTCGAAAGAGAAGACGTTTTTTATAGATGCCCCGCCGGCCTGGCCTGTCCCGCGCAGCTTAAAGAAGCGATCGCTCATTATGTGAGTAAGGCCGCGGTAGACATTGACGGGTTTTCAGATAAAACCGTTGAACTTCTTTTCGAGATGGGGCTGATCAAAAGTATCGCGGACATCTATAAATTGAAGCGGGAAGAACTTCTCGGACTGGAAGGATTTAAGGAAAAGAAGACCGATAATCTTCTCGGAGCTATTGAAAATGCAAAGGATATAGCACTGGACAGGTTCATTTACGGTCTTGGCATAAGAAATGTCGGCAGGCATATAGCTGCGCTTCTCGCCAAGAGGTTCGGTACCCTGGAAAATCTTATAGAAGCTGATAAAGATGAGCTTACCGGCATAAATGAAATAGGCCCCGAAATAGCGGATTGCATAGTCGACTTCTTCGGCGCAAAGAAGAACCTTGAAGAAATAGAGAAGCTTAAGGCAAACGGCGTAATAATAAAAAAGAAAGAAAAAACCGCTAAAGGAAAATTTGCCGGCAAAAAAGTGGTTTTTACCGGTTCTCTTGAGACTATATCCCGTTCTCAGGCTAAAAAACTCGTTGAAGAAGAGGGGGGAGAGGCCTCCTCCGGCATAAGTTCAAATGTCGATTTTGTGGTTGCCGGTGAAAAAGCCGGGTCCAAACTCGAAAAGGCCAAAAAACTCGGCATCAAGGTTCTCACCGAACAAGAATTCCAAAATCTCATCAAATAACCATTCATCATAAGATCATTTGGCCAAATTTTGCTCCTCCTTGAGCACGTGGTGTGTCCCCGAGGGGCACGTCCCCTAAGCGTTCCCTAAACTACTCACCCCAAGGGGGTGCTGTTAATTGAAAAAAATCTAGAAAATTCCAACTTTTCTTGAAAACCTGGCCCCAAAACAACCAACATTGACATAACTTCCTTTAAAATAAAGAGATATTAACGAAAATTCAGCATCAACGCAAGAATTGTTAAGAGAACTTTCGTTGACAAATCTAACTTTTTTATGATATAATGTGCCATCCGATGGTAGTTGTATATCTATATTTAATATAACACTAAGTTATGTGAACTCCAAACCGCCATTTATGGCGGTAAGGACGGGACTTCCCGTTTTCTTGCGGGAAGTCCTCTGGGGTTTTTGACCCCGAAGACCGGACACTTATGGATCAATGTTTCGATAAACGAAAATTATGGTTCAAAGCTATTGCCATTCTAGTAGTGTGCCTGTTTCTCTCGAATGACATTGCCCGTGCAATAGGCCCGCAGGCTCCCCGCACGAATGTCCAAAACCTCAATCCTGCCTTAAGAACGAAACCAATGATCGGGATCACGGAACAGGATGGTATTCTTGTCTTTGATGATCTTAAAAAAGACGGATCTGTCGACTTCTTCCGGGAAAACTTCATTTTTATGTACCTGAGCCGTCTGATAGGTGATGTCTTTGAGAGCACAGAAGAGAAATATCTAAATGAAGAACTTTTCAAAGACTTTATCCGCAAAGACATGGCCCATACCAGGATCACGACCGAACGTTTTGATATAGACAATTTGAAAATGAAAGATGGTACTGTTTGTCTTCCTTACAAAAGTACAAAGGAAGGAGATACAAGGAAACCGTTCCTCCGGTATTATTCGCCCGAACACAGCCCCCCGGCAGTTCAAGACAAAAAGTCGTTCCCGATAGGTAATGTTAGGGTGGTGTGTGAGGTTGGGGGCATTGTAGGGTCAAGGGAAGAGGCATCCTCTTCGTCATTGCGAGGGAGTGAGACCACGACTACCACCGGCACCACCGTCGAAGTGCGCTTGCCGCTCGAAGACGTGGCGCCAGTAGATAAAGGAGATAAGGGTGAGAATTTAGAAGAAGAGAGAGCTCCCCCCCGATTTTTAATAGAGACGGATCTCAGGATCAATAGAGATGATTTCAGAAAACGCCTCGAAAGTATAATAAATAACTTTTTTGATGATGAGGATATTCAAGAAGTGATTGAAGAAGCAATATTAAGAAAAGGCATAGACCCTGGCAAAATAACCAAAATAATCGTTCAAAGACCTAAGAAGTTAAATCCGGAAGACAAATTCCCCAGAATAGATGAAGAAAGATCTGCCCTGGTTATAAACATATCTGAAGTAAGCGGGATATCTCGTGAGCTTTCCCAGGCGGTGATAACCTTTCTTTCACCAAAGCCCTTCACTGCAGACTTCATAAAAACAAAATTTACTGATCTTGTTCCAGAAGGAGAGCTTAAGCGTGCACTCCAAATAGCGTGCTGGGAAGATTTTAACCCGGATGAGTATCTTGAAGGGCGCTCTGTGGAGATAAAATTAAGTAATCCTGTTACTTATAACGGAGTTGTTTATGATTCAGTCAAGATAAAGGGTGTGGTCTTTAAAAGGGTGCTTCAGCCAAGACTAAAAAGCTTCATAGCTAAAAGGCCCGGGGAGGAAACTCATGATATAAGAATCCCGGATGTTAACGAGGAGGCCAGGGTTATATACCATAAACAGTTAAATCCGGAAGGTGGACTTGAAGGACGGATCGCCCGCAATGAAATAGATATGATGGAAAAGAGCCTGGAGAGGGGGCTTACGCTTGATGTTCCTATAGGAGCGGGTATTTACAGGGATCTAAAGATGCAAGATGAAAATCTAGGTTTTGTTATTTCACTGATTCCGGATAAAAAAATGGAAAACATTCCGGATATGATAGAAAAGGCTAAGGTGTCATCGGGCTCCAGAGGATCCCGTAAAGAGGATAGGCTTTTTACTGAACGCATCGAACTTGTTAGGCTCCGAGAAAAAATAGAAGAGATTTTTTACCAGCAGGGCAAGCGCCTGAGAGAAGCTCATGATGAAGGCATGTATCTGGCTTTCCCACATTGGGGTAATTTTTACGTAATAAATGGAAAATATTATCACAAAGATTTCAGTGAGTCTCAAGATATAGCCGAAATCAGCGAAAATGAACCTGAACGTGTCGCTGCTTTTAGATTCCTGGATATTTGTATAGCTATCCAGCATTTTGATCAACTACCCTTTTATGAGGAAAGAGGCCTTACAAAGTTCTGGCGGGAGACTGTTTGCTTACGTCTTGAGTTACCATTTTTAATGGGGTATTTCCATGACAGGCCGGAGTTTTTCGATGCGGAGGCTGCTAAAGATCTGATAAAGCTGATAAATACTCGGTGGAGGCTTGTTTTTGAAGAAGACAATAAGCCTGTCAGTGAGTATGGGTTAGCTCTGGTGGACAGGTTGCGGGACATCGTTGACGGAAAAGAAGGCCAGGGAGGAACACCAAAGTGGACTGTAGGTTATCCGTACGCGGAGAAGGATACCCCCGTTGGAAGAGTTGTGTGGAGGATGATGAAAACTGGAGATCTTCCTCATGAGGATCGTCTCCAGAAAGCAGGACTTTGGAAGTTTAACTTTATGGAAGTTTCGAAAGATAAGGCGGATGTTACTTATGATCTTAAAAAAGGTTCAGTTTATATGGAGATCCCAGCAAATCCTTTTGGGGGAGATGTAAGATGGTATATCCAGGAAAAACTTAAAGGGATCCTGAAGGAACTGGAAGAACCCGAAGAGAAGCGTCTTAGCCCTTCAGAGGACAGTTTACAAACTCCCCCCTCCAGCTCTCCAAAGCCGCGTGGTAGTTCACCCTCCGGTAATAAAGGTGGGGTTATCGCTGGTAAAAGGATCTTATCGCTTACCGCTTTAGGAGCAATCATCCTTGGGGTAACAATTCCGATCATAAGACGTTACGGGCTTCCATTTTGGGGATATTTGGCAATCGGAGGTGTCTGGGTTTTATATTTTGGACTTATAGCATTACTTCTATGGAAGGATGTCTTGAGACAAAATGCTTACTGGCAGGGATGGGGGCAAGATAGGAAAAAAGCTGAGATAGGTCCGGAAATGCATGAATACAGGGTAAATTATTATTTTAAAGCCCTGTTGGCGATTATTCGCCATGGGGAAAAACAGGGCACAAACCAGGTAAGCATGAGCAAACCTTCAAAAGTATTTCGCGGTGAAGCCATGCTCATGACAATGCCATTAGCAAGGATGCTGAGGAATTTTGTTCAGTCTGCCGGCTTTTTCAATCCCGAAGCAAAAAATATACCACTTAAAATAAGAAGAGGAAAGGTCAAGATAAAGGACCTTGAGGAATACATCTGTGAGGTGGTCTTATCTCTTAAAGGCAGGGAAGAATTCAAAAAACTGGTTTTTCAGGTTGAGAGCTTGCTTGAGGATACAAGAGCCAAAATTCCCGGAAGAGAAGAGCGGGATGTTGGTGAAATGGGATTTGCAGCACAAGCTAAAATAATACAAGAGGCGCTAGTCTCCGGAAAACTGAATATCTTATATGTTTGTGCAAGGAATATAAGCCGCTCATACATAATGGAAATGGCCACAAGAGATTTTCTGGAGGAAAAAGGTCTGACTGATCGGGTGACGGTTTCTTCCCGTAGCACCAGAAAAATAGGAAAACGCGGGTACCCTGACCTGATATGGGATGCTTTGGCGAAAGCTTTCATACGTTTACTTATGTTCATAAACAGGATCAGGCAAAAAACCATACCGACATTCAAACCACAACAGGTAAGCAGAGAAGACATAGAGCGGGCTTCCTTAATTATTGTCGATAGTGAATTGCGCAAAAAGAAGATCTTTTCAATGGTACCAGAAGCTGAGGCGAAAACTTTTCTTTTTACCGAATTGCTTCCCGAAGATAACAGAAGCTTTGGCAAAAGCCTTCAAGACCGAACATTTGTGAATGTTGAATATATCCCTAAGGTTTTAAGGGAAACCCTCTTTCCTTTGATCGAAGCACAACTCTCTCAAGAGGAAACAGAACAGAAACGCGCCGAAGGAGATGAAGAGAAAAAGATCTTAATAGTTTATCACTCCGGTTCTGGCGGAACAAAGAATATATGTGAGGCATTCAAGGAAGAGTTATCCGGCAGGTATCAGGTTGATATGATCGAGGCTAATACTAAATTTGATGGTGACCTTTCAAGATATGCACTTGTTCTTTTTGGGTTTCCTACTTTTAAACTTGCGCCCTCAAAATCAATACAAGAGTTTATTGACAGGCTCCCTATGCCCCCAGGGCCCGTAAAAGCTTTTGCGTTCTGCACTAAAAGTACCGTCTCCGCTGATACGCTCAGGAAATTCGCCGATATGCTTTTTAAGAAAAACATTATTCTGGGAGCTTCTGCTGAATTCAGAGCTCCCGGAACAGATGTAGTGCTTGATTTTCCTGAAAAGCTTCTCCGTTTTCTGCATAAGATATTTGATTATGCTTTTGGATATAGTAAGAACACTAGAAAAAAGATCAAAAGATCCGTAAGAGCTATAGATAAGCTTATTAGAGCTCCTTTTGTTAAGCTTAAGATGCCAAGAAAGAAGATTACTGCGCTTTTATGGAACCTTGCACAAAAGAAAGTTTTTGACAAAACTCCAATAAATACATCTCCCCTGGAAGTAATCTCATCTAGATGCAGCAAGTGCGGTCAGTGTGCAGTAAAATTCTGTCCCCGGAAGGCCTGGAAACTTATTGAAGGAGGCGTCCCAGAGTGGATAGAGGAAAGTTGCGACCGGTGCATGAGTTGTGTTCACAGGTGTCCCAAGAAGGCGATAATATATGACGAAGAAATGAAAGACAAGCCCAGATTGGATAGTAAATTTCATAAATGGGCAAAAGAAAAATACCTAACGGATACCGGTAAAAAACACAAATCCAAAAAACCTTATCTTGTGCCGATGCTGGTTATGGTTGCTATCGCATCCTTTATTATTGTTCTATACAATGTGGCTAAACGTGTTGCCGATATAAGCATAGAAAGAAACAGGGGCAGAATAGAAGCGTTAGAAGGGCTCGATATGAGCAAGCCCTATACTTTCCGGAACGAGAAAGAGATGTTGAGTTGGCTGGCCGGGGTGCCCCGCAAACTTGAACTCGGCATGATCTATGATATTTCAGAAGACGGCACTTACACGGTTTATATTGTTGCCTTGGGAGACAGCCATTCAGTCAATGTGCCTCGATATAAACGCGCAATTCACAGTCATCCTAAGGGAGTTGGCCCCCATGATCAGATTCCATCCCTTGCCGATCTAATACTTGCTTTGGATGAGCATGAAAATATCATAGTTCTCGCAGAAGGACGAGTCGTTAAGCTTACGCGTTCAGAGGAAGCGCCTCTTACACCTTTTGCGAAGATACTAAAAGAAGCTGATGATAAAGTGCTTGATTTCATGGAAGAAAAAGGTATTCATGATTCCCGCTTAAGAAACGAGTTACTTGAGGAAGTTCTCAACCGGATCATATTTGACAAGATGTCTTCCTGGGATGTATTCAGCTATGGAGACGGCACGAAGGAAGTGACATATTACAACCCGAATGCATGGGGATATATGGTACGCCTTTTCGGTTTCAGTATAGCTGGGTTTGAGCGTGGCGATTATAGCAGCTTCTGGGATTACGATAAGGATCTCTTAAGAGATCTAGAGAAGTTTAAAGGAAGAGGAGATGAACTTTACGAGGAATTTAGAGAAAAAGCCGGTAGTATAATTCGTGATAAATATGACCGGAAATATGGGCCTTTCACAGGTACCACCCTGAAGCAGGGGACGGGGGAAGACAGCCCCAGACTGGATAAAAAGTTCCACGAACGGGCGTGGAAAGAGAGACTGGATAAATTTGAAACGCGCGGATCAAGAGCGATCCCCAACGGATCGCCCCTGGGAGTCTTTAGAGCGCTTCTTGAAGAAGACC
>JABMSC010000035.1 GCA_013204685.1 Candidatus Omnitrophota bacterium
ATTCTTTAATGAAAGATAAAGACGGCACCCCGCTTGGCGCGGTCCTCAGAAGCCGTGACAATACCAACCCGATCTTTGTCTCTCCAGGCAATCTTGTCGATATCCCTTCATCCATTAAGATCATACTCTCCTGCTGTCCGAAATATAAACTTCCTGAGCCTATACGGGCGGCGCATAAGGCGGCAGCGCTATAACCATGTGAACACTCTTGACCCCACGCCTCATTAATTATATAATCTACCAAACAAACGGAGATCATATATGAAAAAATTTTCTTGCCTTTTGATCATAATCGTGGCGATGACCCTCTTAACAGGTTTCGACTCGGCTAAATATAACGTCGGATCACTGCTTGGGATCAATGTGGACGATATCGAAGAAAGCAATGTTGCGACAAAACGAAGAACGGTCGCACTTCCCTATAATGATGCTTATGACGAGATCACGAATATCCTCAAGAACAACGGCCTTACGATATTCCTCTCCAATAAAAGAAAAGGATATATAATCGTTATGGGCCTGCCGCAGCAAATGAATACAACCCGTGTGGGCATCTTTTTCGAAACTGGCGAGGGAGCAACCACCACGATAACACTCAAATCTTTAAGCTACACCGCCCTTAACAGGTTTAATGATATTTTGTCGAGCGGGCTTGAATAGCAAAAAAATGCTACAATCCAAAAAGAAAGGGAGGGTTTCAAACCCTCCCTTTCTTTTTTTATGTTCATCCCTCACTATCTAAAACATATAATTCCAGCTGTCTGATAAATATTTTTGATCAATAAGCTCCTCTAGGCTGGATTGATCCTCTGGGGAAAGCTTAAGTGTTTCAGGGGAGGGTGGGAATACTTCCTTTATGATATCTTCCGCTTCTTCTCTTAAGATCGGAATATTGGTAAGAAAATCCTTATGTGAACGCCCTTCCCTGTATTTGGGCTCTTTGGGCGGGTGCTTCAGGTAAACAGAAACTTTTTCCAGATCAAGATCATAAAGAATAGTCCCGTGATGGAGGAAATATTTTTTCTTACGGGCCTGGGCGTTTCCGGATATTTTCTTTCCCAGAAGCGCCAGATCCGATATCGGGAAGAACTTTACCTCATGCCCCTTTTTAGTAAAAGCCTTCTCAATGCTTCTCAGGATATGCATATAGGAATACTGGATATTGCGGTATTCTTCATCTCTTTCGTAAGAGATAACAGTCGACCAGTTCAGGCAACCCGGACCCTGTAACACCGTTCCGCCCCCCGATATACGTCTTATTGTTTTTACATTATCACGGTTACAATTCTCAAGAATATTTTCTTCGTTTACTCTTCCGGCACGCCCCAAAACTACAAAATATTCGCGCGATTCCCAGAAACGTATAGTCTCCCCCGACTCGCCAGCTTCCGCTTTGGCGAGAAAGAGTTCGTCCAGTGCAATGTTCTCTTCGGGAGTTTTTGCTGTATATTGTATTATCTTCATGTTAGATAAGCCACATCCATATCACGTGCAGCTTTTACTTCGTCGGGACGGCAAACGGGAGCGTTTTTGGGGAAGTCCTTAAAGGCTTCGGGATCTTCTTCGGCAAGCTTTGCCAGGTTTATCATTATCTCTGCGAAATTGTCCATTGTCTCTTTAGATTCGGTTTCGGTAGGTTCTATCATCATCGCCTCTTTAACGATAATAGGAAAATAAACCGTCGGCGGATGTACGTCCCTGTCTATCAGGGCCTTGGCAATATCGAGTGCACGAACTCCTTTTTTCGCTTGAGGCGAAGCAGAGACTACAAACTCATGAAGACAATTTTTGTCATAAGGAATATCATAATATTCTTTAAGGCGGGACATTAAATAATTCGCGTTTAAAACAGCATTCTCCCCGACCTCGATAAGCCCTTCTTTTCCAAGAAGAAGAATATACGCATAAGCTTTAAGTATTACCAGGAAATTACCGTAAAACTGTGAAATATAACCGATCGACTTGGGCCGGTCGTAATCAAGGGCAAAACTGCCATCTTCTTTTTTTACAACTCTTGAAGTTGGCAGATACGGCGCCAGGGCTTTTTTAACGCCAACCGGTCCTGCTCCGGGACCCCCGCCTCCATGAGGCGTGGCAAAAGTTTTGTGCAAATTAAGATGGACAACGTCAAAACCCAGGTCACCCGGACGCGCCTTTCCTAAAATTGCATTAAGATTTGCCCCGTCATAATACATTAGAGCGTCTACCCTATGCGCCAGGTCCGCTATTTCTTTTATGTGAGGATTAAATACTCCAAGCGTATTGGGGCATGTAAGCATAACTGCCGCTACTTCCTCATTAAGCGCTTTTTTGAACTCTTCAAGATCCATGACTCCCGTGGGATCCGACTTTATTGCCTTTACCTCATAACCGGCAATAGCCGCGGAGGCCGGATTAGTTCCGTGCCCGGAATCCGGAATAAGAACAAATTTTTTCTTATTTCCCTTGTCACGATGATACGCAGCAATAAGCATAATACCGGTAAGCTCTCCGTGAGCCCCGGCCATAGGCTGCATGGTATATTCATCCATACCAGTGATCTCGCAAAGAAGTCCTTCGGTATTGCTCAAGACTTCAAGTGCTCCCTGAGTAAGTTTTGCCCCCCTCACAAGCTGAGGCTGGGCCGGATGCAGGGAAGCGAATTTTTCGCTGGAAGCGATTTTTTCGGTGAATTTTGGATTATATTTCATCGTACAGGAGCCAAGCGGATAAAAATTGGAGTCTACTCCGAAATTCATTTTCGAAAGATTAGTAAAATGCCTGACGACCTCGGGCTCAGACACACACGGAAGCTCCGCATCCTTCCCCCGCCTGTACTTCTTTTCTATCCCCGTCTTCGCAGGAACATCTTTCTTTGGAAGTGTAACTCCCATCCGTCCAGGTTTTGATTTTTCGAATATTAGTTCCATAATGCTTCCTCTAAAGCATCTGCAAATTTATCTATCTCTTCTTTGGTTCTTTTTTCCGTAACTGCGACCAGAATGTAGTCCTTCAGATCTTCATAATATCTTC
>JABMSC010000036.1 GCA_013204685.1 Candidatus Omnitrophota bacterium
CTTTTGTCTTCTCGCGGCCTATAAGTCGCGGCTCATAAGGGTTACAGAGAACTTTAAGCTTGGTGTCGTGGCGGCGACCGGCGGCATATTCTTGGTTTACATCGTAACTCTCGTCTTAAGTTTTTTCGGCGTCAGGGTTCCGTTTATTTATGAAGGCGGCCCGGTAGGAATACTCTTCAGCCTCTTTGTGGTCGTTATCGCGTCATTGAATCTGGTTTTGGATTTTGATTTTATAGAAAAAGGCGCAGAGCACGGCGCGCCCAAATATCTGGAATGGTACGGCGCGTTCGGCCTGGTGGTAACGCTTATATGGCTTTACCTTGAGATGCTCAGGCTTCTGGCGAAGAGCAGGAGATAAATTTGAAACGCAAAAACACCGTTATCGTGATCGTCGTCTGCCTGCTCCTCGTGCCGGTCCTCTTCCGTCAGGTGCGGCAGGCGAGGACGCCTGTCGAGAAAATAGGAGCGAGAGTTCCGGGAGGCCCCGGGGATCATATTCTGCCTCCGTCGATCTCGCTGAAAGATAATTACAGGACTGTGGTGAGGGCCGTTGACGGAGACACCCTGCTTCTTGACGGGGGTGAGAGAGTCCGGCTTATAGGAGTTGACACGCCCGAGACCGTGCATCCCTCGAAGCCGGTTGAGAGGTACGGGAGAGAAGCCTCGGACTTTACAAAAAAGATGACTCAGGGCAAAAAAGTCCGCCTTGAATATGACTGGCAGAGGCAGGATAGATACGGCAGGACCCTTGCATATATCTATCTTCCTGACGGGACGCTTTTGAACGCGGAAATAATCAAGCAGGGTTACGGGCACGCGTATACGCGGTTTCCGTTCAAGTATATCGATGAATTCAGGCAGTATGAGCGCGAGGCAAGGGAGAGCGGGGCAGGGCTCTGGGCGGATTAGAGGAAGTTTTTTTGAAAGGATGATCTTTGGATAAAGAAAAAAAGGCGAGAATGATCCACGAGTTACTTTTGTTTGCGCCGTACTTTGTGATAGTGCTCATAATAAGCATGCACGGCGGGATAAGCAGACAGGTGGCCGGAGATGAGATCCATACGAAATTCTTTATGTCGCTCATGTTCCTGCACCTGGTTTCCTGGATCTTCATATATGCGGTTGCAAGAACGCTTGTTCTTCTCATGCGTTCGTCAAAAAAGTGAGGGGGTTAGGATTTATGATCAATAAAAAAATATCAGAGATCCTTGTTGTTGATGACCAGAAGGAACTGGTTGATCTGATAGTTGAGTTCCTCAGGACGGCGGGATATACGGTTCACGGAGCCTGTTCGGCCGAAGAGGCCTTAAGGGTGTTGGAGCGTGCCCATATCTATCTGGTTCTTCTTGACATACAGATGCCACGGGTGAACGGCATAGAACTTTTGAAGATGATCAAAAAAAGGCAGCCTCTTGTCCAGGTCGTTATGATGACGGGTTACGGGTCGATCGACAGAGCCGTTCTTACGATGAAAACCGGGGCATATGATTTTCTGTCAAAACCTATAGACTTTAAGGAACTGGATGCCCTGATATTGAAGGCGCTGGAGGATCGCAAAAGCATTATTGAGGAGAAGAACCTAAAAGGCGGCCTTAAGAGAAAACTCAGGAATGTTACAACAGAGCTTAAAAGGACAAAGAAAAAGAAAAGCGGCGAAGGCGGAGGGTGAGGCATCATGCAGGTAGAAAAGGGGCGACATTTTATTGGCAGGTTCAAGACA
The DNA here is from genome assembly GCA_013204685.1 of Candidatus Omnitrophota bacterium. Lineage (GTDB taxonomy): Bacteria > Omnitrophota > Gorgyraeia > Tantalellales > Tantalellaceae > JABMSC01. The sequence goes on from JABMSC010000036.1 coordinate 1,721, forward strand.
GGCTCTGACCTTCTGGGGTCTTTGACATCTTTTTGTGATAAAGAAAACATCCGCCTGGGCGTCTTCACGGTTATAGGGGCCGTTCGGTCCGCGAAGCTCGGGTATTACGACCAGGCGCTGAAGGAATATACCGGTTGCGTCGAAGTCGACAAAACGCTCGAGATCGCTTCATGCGTCGGAAATATCTCACTGAAGGATTCTGAAGTATTCGTGCACGCCCATGTAACATTTGCTGATCACGAAGGGAACTGTTACGGAGGTCACCTGATGCCGGGAGCAAAAGTCTTCGCGGCAGAATATTATATCGAGGAGCTTGAGGGAAAAGAATTAAATCGTGAGCATGATCCTGAGACAGGGCTCAGCCTGTGGAAGGATATGTGAAAGAACAAAGGAGTTATAATATGAAAAAAGTCCTGGTTTTACTTGTTGTCTGTTCACTTCTATTGCAGCCCGCCGCCCATGCGGGCAATCTGTTCATCAAGCTGGCCAGGGGGGTTGCTGACGTAGCCGTCTCCCCCCAGGAACTTGCAAAAGGAATAATGCGTACGACTGAAGAACGCGGTCCGCTGGTCGGCTTTTCCTTCGGCACGGTAAAGGGGCTGTGCAATATGCTTGGCAGGATGGCTGTGGGGGTATATGAGATAGCCACATTTCCCGTCCCAATACCCGCGGATTACGGTCCGGTATGGAACGATCCCGAGGGGGCAAATTTCTAGTTTATGCAGATGTGCGGGTTGCGCTTCCCGAGGCGCAGCTCGTCAGACAGTAATGGCCGGTTATGAAAAAAATATTAATTATTATCATAGGTTGTGTCTTTATATGCGGTTGCGCCACAACCCACTCAAGAGGGACTAAGGGCGCGACGGAACTGCGTAAAACCGTTAAGGATCTGAGCGATGAAGATGCGCTTGAAATAGGGGCATTGATCTACAATGTACGGCCTGAGAATAAAAAGGATGAGATCGCCAGGAACCTGACAATCGGAGAGTATATGATAGAGATGAAGGCCAGGCGGTCAGAAGTTGTTATATCCTCAGGAATATTAGAGCTTGAATACGAACCTATCCCCTTAAGAAAGTGGAAAAATGAGGAATTAGGGGAGCTTTACACATCCCTGCAATACGGAACCGGCAGTTATAGCCACCGCCCGGAACATGCGCTGAGAAGCCGCGAAAATGCCCTCCGGATAATAAGATTAACTGCCCTGGATCTTACCCAGGCTGAGATGGACAGGAGAGAGAGCGCCTGGCAGGGCTGGGCAATTTTTGGTCATGTCCTGGGCGTAGCTCTTTCAGTCTTTGCCGCTGTAATATAACCCCCATAAGATCCAACAAAATCCAACACCCGAAGTTGGATATCCCCAAAATCCAACACCCGAAATTGGATATCTTTGCCTCAACAAAATCCACCCCAACCCAAAATACCAGATTTTTATTGACATAACTAGCTTTTTTATGATATAATGCGCCCGGATCTTAGTTTTTACAATTTTACAGATTAAAATTATGATTAGATTTATTAACACATTTAAACTATATATAAAGATCATAGCTGCTGTATTGGTGTGCGTGTTTGCTATCACTAGTATACCGTGCATTGATTCTGCGCATGCCCTCGCCGTTTATGCGGGTACACAGAGAGTGGCTGTGCGCCGGGAAATGCTTGATATGGCCATGAATCTGTACAAGATTACATATCTCGCCTCCGGCGATCCTGAGCTTAAGAGCAGCGATCTTGTGCTCCTGCCATACGGGAAACTCTTAGTTTCCTCCGAATACGAAGATAAACCCCTTGAACTTTTGCGCCTGATATATAACCGGGAAACTAAGGCGATAATTCAGATCATGTCGGATCCTGAAAGTGATGAAAGGGACGAGTGTATCCGGGTGCAGGAACGCATTTTTGCCGGCAATGATATCATAACAAGCTACCGGAGAATATCCGGTGTCGAGGTTTACGCGGACCGGGAGACACTCTTTAAGGACGTAATTGCGAAGGCATTTGAACTTTTATTGCTTGAGAAGCACGGTGCGATCTCAAGGAAAGAGATGTCGCGTGAAGAGCGGCGGTTTCTTAAGGCGATCAAGCCCGTGATACTGGAGAAGGAAAACGAATACTTCACCGGCATTTTCTGGAGCCAGTACGCCCGTGAGAAGCGCATTCGTGTAGCTCTGGCAAATGGAGTGGAGCTAGGCAGTGGGAACCACAGATCCGAAGAAGGGGCAACGACCGAAGGGAGTCCCGAGCGAAGTCCCGAACTTGTCGAGGGGCGAAGCCGAGGGAGGGGCAATGGTCATGGGGCAAAAGAAGGCGAGACCCTGGCCTCAGCTTCCACTGCGCCCACTGCTTCGAACTTAAGGGATGAGATCCAAAATGGAGCACAAGACCCGAAAGAACGCTCAATATTTGTCAAAACGACCTTATTTATACTGATAGCGGGGTTTTTTACAACAACAGCCTATGTGCTGGCGGTGCATATGAGCGGATTTCGTGCGCCTGGTGAAATTTTCGGATGGGGCGGGTCAAAATTTATGGCTTTTGCGAGATACCTGGAAGGAAATACGTCGGCTTTTGTGATCTTCTATACTTCATTCGTATTTGTGGCAAACGTTATCGCAAGCCGTTTTGATAAGAAGAAACACTGGACGAGGTTTGCCACTGTAACTGTTCTGGCTATTCTGTCTTCACGATTTGCAATTTCAAAATATGTGCCTTATATACAAGAAATTATACCAGATGTAGGGGTGTATTCACACTGGAAGAGGCCCCTGGCGGATCTGCTGGGTCTTGCTCAGCCGATGATTGCAATAAGTTTTCTTGTAATGGGTTTTGTGGAAAGGTTGAGGACGGCATGGAATAAATTTAATGCCTTCAAAGGGGAACACTTAAAAGGAACATTGTTACATGTATTGAAAAAGCTTAAGTTGCTTTACGAGATGGGCGGATTTTATCAAGTAGCTATACTTTTCTGGTCGCCTATAATCCATTTTTCTTATTATGAGGAAGGAACAACAGGTGTAGTCGCTCCGGTATCCTTTTTCTTTGCTATTGTGGCCGCGGTTTATCTTGTTCAGAAGCCCGGTCAAATGCTTACGCCATACCCCATATTGAACAAGGTGCTGAAAAATGTTTATCTTGCGCCTCTAATAGGTGTAACGGGTTTAGCTATGTTCGCTAATGAAGCCCTTGCTATAAACGCCGGCTGCGGACTTTTTACAACAGCAGTTCTTTATATTGCCTATATATTATGGAGATGGATACCATATAGGATTTTATCATTTTTAGAGCGGAAGGTAGGAGGGGTAGCTTCAGCCCCTCCCTTCGTTAAAAATTCCGAAGGAATTTCTAACGGGGATAATATCGGGGCGGCGAAAGATCTCTCCTCCTCCGACGGTACCGCCATGAAGCAGGGGACAGGAGAGGAAGCATCCCGCGACAGAAAGGTGGATAGACTAAAGGAACTTACGGGAAGAAATGATATAAAGCATGTCAGAGATGTAGATGCGGTTTTGAAAACCATAGATGACGATCCCCTGGATACGATTTATCTAGTAGATGAGCTGCCGGACGATGAACAGGAAGAAAGATTCAGAAGATATTTTCGTAATAAGTATGAAGTCGGGTACAGTTTAACGCTAATTGATGGTGTAGAATATTTCATTGTTTGGAAATCTAATTTTAACGAAGTAGAAGATAAAGAAAGCGGTTCGCTTGGGAGCGTTTCCACCGAAGTGCTGGCAAACCTTGCCGACCATCGTATACCATTTTTCGTTCATCTTCATCATCTTTCCCAGTCCATACTCCCATCAGTAGCAGATTACATAAAACCCAAACCCTTGCCTTATACGGAACCTCGCCCCGGGGAATTTGAGATACCAGACCTTATTCACGTAGGACGGTTTTATATGGGGCATCCTGATATAGGATTTGTGGAATATTATTACGATGAAGATTTGGATGGAGGCATCATGGCTCCGATGCTGGAGAGTGAGGACATTCAACTTACTTGTGTTACAGGTACGGACGCAACCCATCATCAGGTTAAAACCGAAGAAGAGGCGCTCGATATACTTCTACGGGAAATCGATAAGGGTTGCTGGGCATTCGATGTTAATTTTGGGAGTGGCTTCTGCGCTGGATGGAGGAAGGACTGGAAGTTTTCCGATATTGTAAAAGGGCGTTGTCCTGAAACCGCAGAAGATATTGTGTATAGATTAATGTGTGATGCACTGAATGAACAGAAGCCGGATACCAGCGCCGGGGCGGAAGCGACCGAAGCAATCCCAAGCGACCCCACGACCACGTCACAAATTTCGGAGAAATCTCTAGCGGAGCACCCCGTTACAAATTCCGGAGAAATTTCTAACGGGGCAA
>JABMSC010000037.1 GCA_013204685.1 Candidatus Omnitrophota bacterium
CACCAGGTGATACTGATAAAGAGGATTTTTTATCATGTGGCGGTGAGAGAGGGTGTTTTTTCTGACATTCGATGTCAAAAAAACACAAGCGCCCTGGTGGTAAACCAGACTGGTTTAATGGGGAAGATGCGGGAAGTAAGATGAGTTTTGTTTTTCAGGGAGGAATTAATCATGCACGCTGATTTTGCAATGGCGTTACATTTTCATCAACCGGTGGGTAATTTCGATCATGTGATCGAAGGGGCCTGTGACAAATGTTATATGCCGTTTCTGGGGGTGCTTAAGGAATACCCGGAGATAAAAATGACACTTCACTTTACGGGATGCCTGTTAGAATGGGCCGTTGAGAAGAGGCCCGAGCTTATCAGTCGAGTGCGTGATATGGCAAAGTCATCTCAAGTCGAGGTTATGGCCGGCGGTTTTTATGAGCCGATTTTTTCCTCTATACCCCACGGGGACAGACTCAGACAGATAGAGCTCTTACGCGAGTATGTAAAGAAAACCTTTTCTTATGAAGCAAAAGGCGCATGGGTCGCTGAGAGGGTCTGGGAACCTGATCTTCCGTCAATGTTAAGTGATGCCGGCATAAAATATGTGGTATTGGATGATGCGCATTTTTCGTATGCCGGTGTTCCAAAAGATAAGATCTACGGTTATTACACCACAGAGGATAATGGTCGGGTGGTATCGGTGTTCCCTTCAGACAAAGTGCTCAGATATGCTATCCCGTACAAAATGCCCGCTGAATGCATGGAATATATGCGCGGTGTTGCGCAAAGCAAGGATGATCCGCTTTTTGTGTACGGCGATGACGGAGAGAAGTTCGGAGAATGGCCCGGAACCCACAAGTGGGTGTATGAAGAGAACTGGCTCAGGAATTTTTTCGATGAATTGATGAATAATAAAGAGTGGCTTAGTACAGTGAAACTATCCGATTGTCTGGACAAAAGACCGCCTTTGGGGAAAGTGTATCTTCCCGCAGCCTCCTATGAAGAGATGCTTGAATGGGCGCTTCCAGTCGATAGTCAGATTGAAATGGAAAAAGTGATGAAGGATATCGAAAATTCGGGCAAACTCGAGCAGTATAAACCTTTCATTAGAGGCGGGTTCTGGCGGAATTTTCTTTCAAAGTATCCCGAGTCTGATCATATGAATAAAAAAATGATCTATGTAAGCTCTAAATTGAAAGAGATGCAAAGTGATCCGAAAGTGAAAAATAAGAATCTCTTTGAGGCCGAGAGATATCTTCTTAGAGGTCAATGCAATTGTGCTTACTGGCATGGGGTTTTTGGCGGGTTATATTTATTTCACTTAAGAAGAGCTATTTATCATAATTTGATCAAAAGTGAAACCATCATGGATAGTGTTCGTTATAAAAGGAAAGATTTCTGCGAGTCTGTTATTCGTGATATAGACGCGGATGGGTTTGATGAAGTTGTATTGGAGAATAAAAAATTGTCACTCTATTTTTCACCACGAGAAGGCGGGATATTAAAAGAAATGGACTCCAAAGAGGTTTGCCACAATCTTATTAATTCGCTCACCAGGCGCAAAGAAGCTTATCATGGTAAGATCCTCGAGAAAATAGCTCAAAGTAAGGAGGAAGAAGCCTCCGGCGAAGTAGGCAGCATACATGACGGCATTCAGATAGCTGAGGCGGGGCTCGAAGAGCACCTGACGTATGATTGGTATAACCGGTATAGTCTTATCGATCATTTTCTTGCGCCCGGAGTGGATATTGATGATTTTTCCAAATGCATTTATGAGGAACATGGTGACTTTGTCGGTGGTGCATATGATTTTGAGGTCAAGAAGTCAAATTCCGGAAGAACCGTTATTATGAAACGAAATGGGACTGTAAGAGGCAAAGAGACATTGGTCAAAAAGAGAATAACCTTAGGGAAAAAGGACCCCGCCTTCACAGTGGAGTATACTATTACCAATAAAGCGCCGGAAGGGGCAGAATTTATTTTCGCTCCCGAACTTAATATTACTATGCCGGATGCTGATTCAGACAGGTACTCTCTCATCTTTAACGGAATGGAAGATAATATCGGTTTGGGAGGTAATGCTGAAAACAGCAGCGTGCAGGACCTTTCGATAAAGGATGGTAGGGGAGAATTGTCGATTGAAATGGGCCTTAGCGAAAAGGTCAAAATGTGGGTATTTCCCGTTAAAACCGTATCACAGTCAGAGAGAGCCTATGAGCTGAATTATCAGAGTTCAGCGATATTGCCCCTGGTTATGCTTAAGTTAAGTCCGGGGAAGAGCCATAAATTTAAGCTTCAGGTCAGGTTACATCACGGCTAGCAGCCCGACAATTTTGAAATAATAGTTTTTTATTTCAAAGTTGATCGGATGCTTGTGCCAGCCAACCTGTAATCCTGAGGGTGAAAAGGTACTAGCAGCCCGACAATTTTGAAATAATAGTTTTTTATTTCAAAGTTGATCGGATGCTTGTGCCAGCCAACCTGTCGCCCTAAGGCTGAAAAGGTACTAGTGATAAAAAATGAGTTTTTATTTGATATTTTGAGTGTGAAAAGGTAAAATTAATGCCTGATCATGGGGTGTGATCTAATTATTTATACCCTAAAGGACAATAATGAACGATAATCATTTTAATATACCATATGGATACGGCGACAATAAGGTCGTTTTAATGGCAAGGGACCCATGGACGATCTTTTCATATTGGGAGACAAGCCAGGATGTGGAAGATAATGTCCGCAAAGAAATATCCCAAAAAGGCCTTATCCCGTCTAAGAGTATTCTCAGGGTGTATCACCCCCAAGACGGAGATTCTTCCGAAAACCCCACAATAGCCTTTGATTTTGAACTGGTGGGGCGGGTTAATAGCTGGTATATACATGTTGATGACGCTGGGCAAAAATGGACAGCTGAGGTAGGAATACTTTGCCAGACTGGAGAATTCTATCCTATTGCCAGATCTAATACTGTTTCAACTCCGGACAATCATATATCCGATGTGTGCGATGAAGGCTGGGAAGATCTGTATTACGGGTTATTTATATCGCATGGAATTGGAACGAGTTCACTTGATTTCAGAGAATCGATGGATCGCCATCTCAGCAAATGCTTATCTTCCGGCGGGAGCTCATCCGGCAGCGAAAGATCTGATCCAGTGGTAAGTAACGACAAGCAATTATCTTAAGGAAACATAATATGCCGAAAGGTTATTTAGCGTTAGTATTACATGCACACCTGCCGTTTATACGTCATCCCGAATATGAATCTTTTCTGGAAGAGAACTGGCTGTTCGAAGCTGTAACCGATACGTATATTCCGCTTATCAATGTTTTTGACCGTCTCGTGGACGAAAATATTGATTTCCGCATAACAATATCACTAAGCCCTACTCTTATTGATATGCTGAGAGATGAGCTTCTGGTATCCAGATACTTGAAACATCTGGATGGCTTAATAGACCTTGCCGGGAAAGAAGTTGAACGGACCAGGTCCGATGAAAAGGTAAATAGCCTCGCTTTAATGTACTTTGAAAGATTTAAAAATACCAGGGCTGTTTTTTCCGAAAAATACAACAATGATATAACAAGTGCCTTTAAGAAGTTCCAGGATCTCGGAAAAGTTGAGATTATGACCTGTTGCGCCACGCACGGGTTACTGCCATTGATGGATTTGTACCCGGAAGCTGTCAGGGCCCAGGTTGGGGTGGCGGTTGATACCTATAAGGAAGTTTTCGGCAAAGCCCCTCAAGGCATGTGGCTTCCGGAATGTGCTTATAAGGCCGGGCATGATGAGTTTCTGAAGGAATTCGGAATAAAATATTTCTTTGTGGAGACACACGGCATATTATTCGGATCACCCAGGCCCAGATATGGTGTTTACAGCCCTTATGTTTGCGATTCCGGTGTAGCTGTTTTCGGGCGGGACATGGAAAGTTCGAAAGCGGTATGGAGCTCAAGAGAAGGTTATCCGGGGGATCACAATTATCGTGAATACTACCGGGATATAGGGTTTGATCTTGATTATGATTATATGAAACCTTATCTAAACGGATGCGGGACGAGGGTTAATGTCGGTATAAAATATCACAAAATAACGGGTGAGACGGATCATAAAGAGATATATGATCGACAGGCGGCACTGGATACCGCGGAAAGCCACGCGAGGAATTTTATCTTTAACAGGGAAAAACAGGTCGAGCATCTGACAGATCTCATGGACAGAGCTCCAATACTGATTTCACCGTATGACGCGGAACTTTTCGGACACTGGTGGTTCGAGGGGCCCGAATGGCTGGATTTCCTTTTAAGGAAGATCAATTTTGATCAAGATACAGTTGCTACAATTACTCCCGGCGAGTACCTGGGGCTATACGATAAATTCCCGGCAATTACGCCAACACAATCAAGCTGGGGATACAAGGGTTATAATGAAGTCTGGCTGGACGGCTGTAACGACTGGATATACAAGCATCTTCATAAAATGGCAGAGCTGATGATACGAGCGGCAAAGGATTGCACCGAAGCAAGCGGTCTTGAGGAAAGAGTGTTAAACCAGATGGCCAGGGAACTATTACTTGCACAGTCAAGCGACTGGGCTTTTATTATGAAAACAGGGACATTTTCGGAGTACGCGACCAGCCGGACCAGGGATCATATCGGAAGATTCCTGGCTTTACACAGCCAGCTTCGCAGCGGCAATATTGATGTAGCTATGCTGGAAGGCACGGAATATAAGGATAATGTATTTCAGAATATAGATTACAGGGTGTATGCATAGATGGAGTGAAAAGTAAAAATGGTGAAAGGGGGATGAGTTACGGATGATCAAGAAGCTAGCCAGAAAACTGACAGGGAGGTCTAAAGAGAAGAAGGAAACCGCAGTAAAGAAGACCGCTACCGAAAAAGTGAAGAGCACTAAAGCAAAAACACAGAAAACCGCCACGAAGAAAAAGGCAAAAGTGGAAGATCTTTTCGAGCTGATCGAGAAAAAAGCTTACGAGCTCTGGGGACAGCAGGGCTATGTGCATGGCAATGACGAAAATAATTGGCACGAGGCTGAAAGAACAGTAAAAGAAAGCCTTAAAAAATAAAAAAAACAGGTAAGGGTGATCTACGAATTGCCCTTACAATATACGGGAATTTATTAAAATGAAAGAAGCACTTTGTGTTATCCTCGGGGGAGGACGTGGAACGCGGCTTTTCCCGCTTACGAAAGAAAGATGCAAACCTGCCGCACCTTTATTCGGTAAATACCGTTTAATCGATATACCGGTAAGCAATTGCCTTAATTCCGGTTTTAACTCTATTTACATACTCACACAGTTTTTATCCGAATCCTTAAATAAACATATAGTTCGCGCATATAAGATGGATGCTTTTGCCAGAGGATTCATCGAGGTTATGGCCGCGGAACAGTCCATGGATGATACGAACTGGTTTCAGGGGACAGCTGATGCGGTGAGAAGGTGTATGAAGCATTTTAACAATCCTTCTATCAAATATATATTTGTTCTTTCGGGTGATCAGCTGTACAAAATGAACCTGACGGATATGTATGATTATCACAAAGATAAAGGGGCGGAAGTAACAGTTGCATGTAATTATGTGGATCCTGGGGATATATCCAGACTTGGTATTATGGATATAGATAAAGATTCCAGGATCAGGAATTTCGTAGAAAAACCGCAAGATAATTCCGGTATAGAGGATCTCGCTTTAGAACACAATGAGAAAAAACAATTTCTTGGTTCTATGGGAATTTACCTTTTCAACAAATCAACGTTAATAGAACTGCTTGAAGATGACAAAAAAGTTGATTTTGGAAAAGAGATCATCCCGGAGGCTATAGGATCCAAGCTTACTTATGCGTTTCTTTTTGACGGGTACTGGAGGGATATAGGGACTATTAAAAGTTTTTATGAAGAGAACCTTTCATTAACAGATGCAGTTCCACCGCTCAATATGTTCGATGAGAAATGGCCGATCTTTACAAGGTCCAGATTTCTCCCACCCGCCAAAATAGAAAATACTTGCATCGAAAGAGGGATTATCGGGGAAGGGGCGATAGTCTTATCCTCGAAAATAATTCATTCGATCATAGGACTCAGGTTCAGGGTCGGTTCCGGATCCACCATAGAAGATACTGTTGCGATGGGTTGCGATTATTACGAAACATTCGATGAAATGGAGGAAAAACGCTCTAAAGGGATCCCCGCTCTGGGAGTAGGTAAGAATTGTGTGATCCGTAAAGCCATACTCGATAAAGACGTACGCATAGGTGATAACGTCAAAATAATAAATGCAAAGAAAAAAGATAATTTTGACGGACCTGGTTATTATATCAGGGACGGTATAGTTATTGTTCCCAAAAACGGTGTAATTCCGGCGGGAACGACTATATAATAAAAATCATTTCAACACAACATCACCGGGAGGAGACATGCCCGATACTTTTGCACTCACCATTCTTTTTATCGTCATTTGCACTATTGGCGGTGCTTTCATTAAAGGCCGCAGCAAAGACAGGTGTCTGAAGGATTTTTCCGGATTTGCGGCAACCCTTATAAAAAATAATGGAAAGATTATATGGGGGAAGTTGTGCGTGGAAAATTCCGGTCTGGAGATGCTGTACAAAAAGCTTTATCTTGACGAAAAGGATGACCACATGGAGTCAAGTTACATCCTTTATAAAAACGAATATCCCCAGATAAGGGCCATTGTTCGTTATCTTGACGATCTTACCGAGGAATCAGCAAAAAAACATGAAAAGATCCTCCAAAAGACCGCTCATCCTAGCTGGAGCTCTAAACTGGTGCGGCGCACGCGCAATTTCTTCGGAACTGTACGGGATTCGCTTTTGGAAGTAGTGAATCTTTTTATCGGGCGAATGAAAACCATGACACCTGCCGGTAAGATGCTTCAGGGACAGGATAAATATGTAAATCAGCTGCAGCAGCAGGCTACTACTGCCATGCAATCAGCTTATGAGCCGATATTAGAAAGATATATCGGCAAAAAAGTTGTTCTTGCCATTACGATCGATGATGTGAAAACAGAATACCCCGGCATTCTTAAGGATTATACAACAGAATTTATCGAAATAATGGACACCAGTTTCAAGGCCTCAGAAACGGATAAACCTCGCACGGCAGACCTCATAGTCCCTCGATCTCTGGGGGCCGTAAGGCATGCGGGGGAGTAGCTGTATAGATTAAGAAGTAAGCGGTAAAGGGGTGGTCGGGTATCGTGAATCGTGGATCGGGTTTCGTGTGTGGACGATACACGATAAGCGAACCACGAACCACGAACGACGGAATACGGAATATGAAAGTATTAGGTATATGTGGAAGCCCAAGAAAAGGCGGCAATACTGATATATTGCTTGATAAGGCTCTTGAAGGAGCGGAAGAGGCCGGGGCTCAGACAGAAAAGCTCTTCCTGAATGATCTGAAGATCTCCCCCACGCAGGAATCAGAATATGACAATATCGACGATAAAGGTTTCTCGGTCATAGCTGATGATATCCAGATAGTTTTCAAAAAAATACAGGAATCCGATCGTATTATTATTGCGTCCCCTGTTTTCTTCGGAAGCGTTTCAGCTCAGGTAAAAACAATGATAGACAGGTTCCAGTGCGTTTGGGTCGCAAAAAACATCGACAAGAAAGAGGTCTTCTCAAAGGGCAAGATCGGCGGTTTTATAAGCGTGCAGGCGGCCGGCAGGGAAGACTTTTTCAATAATTCCAAAGAGATAATAAAACACTTTTTTGCGACAATCGGCATTGAATATAGAGACGATATTTTCTGTCACAATGTTGAGGAAAAGGGGGAAGTGCTGGATCACCCGGAGTATCTCGCCAAAGCGTTTGAGATGGGCAAGGAAATGGCCGGTAGTTAGTTGCAGCTTAAGGGTTAGCTATGAAGGTGTTATTAATAATTGACATGCTGAAAGATTTCATGGAAGAAGGCGGGAGCCTTTACTGCGGAGAGGAATCCGAAAAGATCATCCCCTTCATCAAACAAAAGATAGATGAGTACCATGCTTCCGGAGACAAGGTTATATATATTTGTGATGCTCACGATGCGGATGATAAGGAATTTAAGACGTTTGCGGCACATGCCGTAAAGGGGTCAAACGGAGGGGAAGTAATTGACGAATTGATTCCTCAGGAAGATGATATTATCATCGAAAAACAAACCCTCGAACCATTTTACAAAACTGATCTCGATGGTATTTTGAAGGAGCTTGCCCCGGATGTTGTGGAAGTTACCGGTGTATGCACGTCCATATGTATCATCGAGACAGTCGGCGGCCTGAATGCAAGGGGATATAAAACTCTAGTGCACAAAGACGGAGTTGCTGATTTTGATGCCGAAGCTCATAACTTTGCGCTGAAGCATATGGAGAGGGTTTACGGGGCAGAAATAATATAAGCGTTAAGCGGTAAGCGTTAAGCGGTAAGGGGTGTGTGTCGGGTGTCGTGGATCGGGTATCGATAACCGAAATACGAACCACGAACCACGAACCACGAACCACGAACCACGAACCACGATAAGCGAACCATGAACCAGGGAACAACATGGCCAAATGGCAATACGGAAAAAGGCTTAAACCATCAGTTTTCGATATACCCGTCAGGAAGATAAAAAGCGGCTGGTATAGCGACAAGTATTTTGTACGGACGAAAAAGATACTTGAGAAAGACAACAATCACGCGAGAGCCCTGATGCAGGTTTTCTGCAGAAAAAATGCCACAGTTTGCGGGCTGGATGAAGCAATTGCCATTCTGAAATTATGCGCAGACCGGCCGAACGAGCTTAAAATAAAAGCATTATTCGATGGCGACGTGGTAAAAGCCGGCGAAACTGTTATGACCATAGAAGGCGATTACAGTACGTTCGCTCACCTGGAGACGGTTTATCTGGGGGTTATCGCCCGGCCTACAGCTGTTGCAACCGCTGTTAAAAGAGTAGTAAAAGCCGCAAGGCAAAAAAAAGTATTATTTTTCCCGGCAAGATTCGACCATTATCGTGTTCAGACAACGGATGGATATGCTGCGTTTATTTCCGGGGCTCTGGGAGTTTCAACGGATGCTCAAGGCCTCTGGTGGGGGGAAAAAGGCTTCGGAACGGTGCCGCACGGTCTTATAGCTGCTTATAATGGTGATACAGTGAAGGCGGCCATGGCCTTTGATAAATACATGCCGAAAAATATACAGCGGATAGTACTGGTGGATTTTGAAAGTGATTGCATAGGAACATCTCTCAAGGTTGCCGAAGCACTGGGCGGGAGATTGTGGGGCGTGAGGTTTGATACCGCTGAAGACGTGAGGGACAAGTCCGTCAAAGCAAAAGGCGCAGGTTCTTACGGCGTTTGTCCGGAACTTGTTTTTAAAGCAAGAAAAGCATTCGATAAACATGGGTTTAAACATGTTAAAATAATTATTTCAAGTGGGTTTAATGAGGAAAAAATAAAGAGATTTTTAAAATTAAAGGTTCCATTTGATGCTGTAGGGGTCGGGTCGACACTGATGAGGGAAAAGATCGATTTCACTGCAGACGTGGTAAAAGTGAACGGGAAACCCCTCTCAAAGATCGGCAGGAAGTATAGACCAAACAGCAGGTTAAAACTCGTAACATAAAAGGACATAAGGTGTTGTGAAGAAAAAGATCTTGATCATAGATGATGATAAAGATCTCACATGGTGTCTTGCGGAAAGGCTTTCCGAGGAAGGATATGATGCTATAAGCGCCGAGGATGCCGATGAAGCGATCCTTATGGCAAAAAAGCACTCTCCTGACCTTATGCTGCTTGATATCATATTGCCCGGCATGCCGGGCCTGAAGCTCGCGGAGTATTTTTACAACGATCCTGGAATAAAAGACATTTCCATAATATTTTTAACGGGGATTCTTACTAAAGAAGATGAAGAAAAAGGCCGCAGCGTAGGCGGCAGGCATTTTATCGCAAAACCATATGACCCGGAAAAACTGCTCCATCTTATCTCTGAAACTCTAAAGAAAAAAACCTAACCGATTTCCAGCCCTACATATGTGAACCTCAGTTGCACCCCCGGTGAAACCTGTATTATCTGCCCTTTTCTAATTCATATCATTGTGTCCCGGGTGGTATTGTGCTAAAATATTGTTTCTAATATATAATTTATGGGCTAAATAATACTCATTTTTTTGGAATCCTATGAGAAAAAGACAGATATTAATAAATGCGGTTATGTCCGTTTTGCGGATCCTGGTGGTCAGCATAGTAATGGTTCTCCTCTATAAGTATCTTATCGGCGCCATAGGGGCTGAAAAATTCGGTATATGGTCTCTGGTAATGGCAACCACAGCCGTGAGTCAGATAGCGGGATTTGGGCTTCCTGTGAGCGTTGTCAAGTTCGTCGCTAAATACATAGCCCTCAAGAGGGAAGACAATGTCACGGAAGTGATCCAGACTGCGTTTTTTTCCGTTGGAATATTCGTGGGTCTGATCTTGTTTATAGGATACCCTATCGCAAAGTTCTGGCTCAAGATAGTAGTAGCTGAAGCTGCTTACCCAGACGCTATCGCTATCCTGCCGTATGCGCTTATTACGATCTGGCTATTCGCGTGTAGTGGGGTTTTTCAGGGAGGGTTGGATGGGTTTCAGCGTATTGATGCTAAAAGCACGCTTCTTATGGTGGGTTCCTTTTTAAACCTGGGACTCTGTTTTTTACTTGTTCCGGGACATGGGCTTATGGGTGTGGTTTATGCCGGCGCTATTAAGAATTTAATAATTTTGATATCCAGCTGGGTTTTGCTTAAAAGAGAGCTGTCTTCCTTACCGATCATTCCTTACAGGTGGAATAAAGGCTTGTTCAGGGAAATGATAGGTTACGGTACGAGTTGCCAGGTTATCAATGTAATGATCATGTTCTGCGATCCTATCACAAAAGCCTTCTTAAGTAAGTTTGGCGGATTATCTATAGTAGGGTATTACGAAATGGCCAGCAAGCTGGTGATCCAGGTACGTTCTTTGCTTGTTTCTGCCAACCAGGTACTTGTGCCGGCTATTGCCGATCTTAAGGAAAAGATGCCGGAAAAGATACAGTCAGTATATTCGACTTCTTATCAACTGTTATTTTATCTGACAGTGCCGTTATATGCCGTACTCATAATAAGCATGCCTGTCATATCCAAATTATGGATCGGTCATTATGAAACGGTATTTGTCGTTTTTGGAACTTTGCTTGCTTTGGGGTGGGCCCTTAACACACTGGCGGCACCGGCTTATTTTGCCAATATGGGAATAGGGGATCTCCGCTGGAACGTGATAAGCCACATTGTAACGGCGCTATTAAATGTATCTCTTGGATTTTTTCTGGGCACACTGTATGGCGGTACGGGGGTGGCCGCAGCGTGGATGTGCGCGCTGGTTATAGGAAGCAGCATGATCTACTTGTCTTATCACAAATATAACAAGATACCTTTAAATGATCTGCTTCCTTCATCAAGCAGGGTGCTCGCCCTGGTGTGTTTGTTTTTTGTGGTATCGGGTTTATTCTTTTCTTATAAATTCAGGGATACTGCAGATCTGTTTTCAATAAATCTTTTGATGATTTCACTGTCTTTGATAATTTTTGTTCCCTTTTGGATGAACCCTATGCGTAGGCGTGTGATAGGCTGGGTGACAAGGGACCTACTCGGGAAGAGCCAGTAATGGAAATAACTATAATTGGTTTAATAATATTGCCGTTAACATTGTTGCTTTTTATGTGGAAGCATAACCTGAGCTTGGTGATGAAACTCACCATATTCTTTGTGCCTTTTTGTGCTTTATCTGTAGCTAATTTTCATATTGGAAGTTTTTCTTTTGGAATAGGCCTGGATCGTTATTTTGCCATCATATTGATGGCGTCAGTTGCGTTCTTGAGTATTTTTAAAGGATATAAAGGTCCGGATTTACCTAAGAAAACAAGGATACTGTTCCTTCTTTTTATCCTATCGATCCTGTTCTCACTAATAGCACCGACGTATTTTAAGAATATTTTGATATGGAAAAGATCGGGGCTGGACTTTTTTCAGGCGCCTCTAACTTTTTCTTACGGGAATATTTTAAAGACAGCTGAAATCCTGATAGTGGCCTTCTTTTTTGTTTCGGTTTATAGGGCCATGCCACTTGTTTCATCAGGGAAAATAGCACGTATAATAATTCTGTCGCTGGTGATTATTTCTATTTCTGCCCTTTTTGATCTTCTGCCGGTAAAACAGCTTTATTATTCCACTGGTGAGACATCGATAATTCCCATCTGGACTGCAGTAAAAAATAATATATCGTATTCGCATATGCCTTTTACTGGAACTGGTCATTTTTGTGAACCACGACTCTCAGGATTAGCATTAGAACCTAGTCATTTAGCCATATGTGCTATTGGAGGTTTTGCGATAATGGCCGCGTTTTATAAAAATAATACAGTTATTTTTCAGCGGGCACTGGATTTTTCACTTCTTATTATTTTCGCATTTATAAGCATACTTTCCTTTAGCCCTATAATGTTTATCGGGTTTGGAATAGTATTATGCTATCTTTGTTTTAAGGAAGGAAAGCTTATCGTAAGAAGAGCGGCTATTGTGGGCCTAATATTACTTTCAGCGATTATTCTTATGTCGCATTTAGTGGGAATGAATCTCATCCTGCTTACAATAAAAACTATAGGCGAAAAACTTGGATTTATCAAGGATTCTGTGAATAGCAGCGATTTCCGGGCTTTTTGTTTTTTCGCAGCATGGAACATGTTCTTGAAATCTCCCATTATAGGGATAGGGTGGGGCACGACGGGCATTGATGCTGGATCTTTTTTATATCTTCTTGTAAGTGTCGGCATTTTAGGGACAAGTGTTTTTATAGGGCTTATGATCAGAATATTTAAGCTTGCTGCTGCAAAGCTCAAGGGTAGTGGTAATCCCACGGAAAAATCTTTGAGGGAAGGTTTAATGATCAGTTTTTTAATAGTTACAATAACGTGTCTTTTTACAAAAGGACCGTTGTATTTTTTTCACCTGCCGCTGATATTTATTGCGGCAAGTATGTGTAGTGATTATGGAAAAGTCAAAACTGTTCAATAGGATAAGCATAGTAACTCCTTCTCTTGATCAGGAGGGGTTTCTTGAAAGGACCATTAAGTCGGTTGTCCGCCAGACGCGTCCTCCGTATGAGTATTTTGTGATAGATGGCGGAAGCAGCGATGAAAGCGTCGAGATAATAAAGAAGCATCATCATAGTATA
The DNA here is from genome assembly GCA_013204685.1 of Candidatus Omnitrophota bacterium. Taxonomy (GTDB): domain Bacteria; phylum Omnitrophota; class Gorgyraeia; order Tantalellales; family Tantalellaceae; genus JABMSC01. Next base: position 13,251 of record JABMSC010000037.1, read on the forward strand.
TCTTACTGGGTAAGTGAACCTGATAAAGGACAGAGTGAAGCAATAAACAAGGGTTTTAGAAGAGCAAGCGGCGAGTGGTTATGCTGGTTGAATGGAGATGATGTTTTATTCCCGAATGCCCTTGAGAAAGTACAGAAAGTGATAAATTCAACACAAGGGATAGACATTATAACAGGCAACATTGTCTGCATCGACAAGAATGATGTTATCATAAAGTGCATAAAAACCCCGGGCATGAACTGGTATCTTTATGGGCGGGGCGTAGGGTCCTTCACCGCACCGGCTGTTTTTTTCAGGAAAAAGTTGTATGAGGAAGCAAGAGGTCTCGATGACAATTTACACATATCAATGGATGTAGACCTGTGGCATAAATTTAGAGAAAAAAATGCAAGAATATATCATATAAATGAGTATTTAGGCGCTTTCCGTATCCACTCGTCTTCAAAGACGGTATCTTTTAGAGGGGAAGGCAAAGATATTTTTGAACACCCAGAAACAGTAAGCCTGCGTGAAAAATATCTCCCGAGTGTATCCGAGGACACGGTCAAGTTTTTCAGGGTTTTATTCAAACTGCATCGTATGGTCAGATTGCATTACATAAAAGGATGGATAGATCATACGAGATGGAAGAACAAGAGATGGTGGGAAGTTTTTACCTAAGATGAAAAAGCAGGAATTGTATTTAACAAAGTTAAGATCGTTTTTTACCGGAAGGATGCTGCCTGGCCTTGCGGGATATATATTTCATGGGAGGCGTTTCCGGGAAATGCTGTCTAAAAGACCGTTCATGCTTCATGTGAATAATACCAATATATGCAATTCCAACTGTTCTTTTTGCGGATACAAATACCAGACCGTTCCCGAAATGACGATGAGCATGGAACTGTTTAAAAAAATAATAGATGAATATGATACGATAGGCGGCGGGAGACTTTCCATTACGCCTGTGGTCGGCGAACCCATGGTGCCGGAAAACATTCTTGACCATCTTGAATATGCGTCTACGAAACCTTCCATTACAATGGAAATGATAACCAATGCCACGCTGATAGATAAGTATGGTGCCGATAAGCTGCTGGGGTATATTAACTGGTGGCAGATATCAGCAAGCGGATTTGATGAGGATATGTATAAGAGGATGTTCAGGACTAGCGGCTACCAGAGGGTCAAAAGGAACGTAATAGATCTTTTAGAAGCTAATTCAAAGAGGGACGACCCGAGAGAGATCACTGTCTCACTGAGATTTGACAGGCCCATTGAAGAGGTACTTAATTATCCTGACTTTAAGGAGATACTGAAATACAGGCCCAAAATAAATTTCCTTAACGAGTATTCGGATTTTGGAGGACTTGTAACTAAGGAAGATCTTGATGTGCCTGTAAGATTCAAGAGCCTGAGAAAAAAGTACGGCTTTCGGTGTTTTATGGCAGCCAGAGGTATGTGCATTTGTCCGGATGGCAAAGTTCTAGCCTGTAATTGCATCGAAGCTCTTAATTACCCCGAAGATCTAGTGATCGGAGATATAACCAAAGAAGGGCTGCTTGATATATGGAAGGGCGAACGGCGCAGGGATTTTTTAAGATCCTTTAATGTTTTTGAGAAAACAAGAGAAACCTGCGGGAAGTGTAAGAGTTACCGTCCGGAATACTTTTTATTCCGAAGGGAAGTAATTTCGGAAATGAAAGACAATATAGAAAGATGGGGGAGATCTTGAAGATAGTTTTTTTCGGGTTTGACGGGTCCTTTGACTATTATCAAATAGGCGGCATGGATTCGATTATGCGCCGCCTTGCCTTATCAATGCGAGAGGCGGGGGATGAGGTGAGCTTTGTCCATTACGGGGCAAAGGAAGATAAAACAGTAAAGATCAACGAAAACTTTTACTTGAGGTATTTCCGGAACATAAGAACAGCATGTGAATATCTTGTTGAAAGTGACGCTGAGCATATTGTATCCGTATATATAAGTCCAAAAGACAGATATTTTTATGCGCGTTTTCGCACCTTACGGGAAGAGAAGAGCAGGTTCCATCATATATATTCTGTCTGGAGCGAATCCCCATTAAAACGTAAACTGCTTTTTAGCGAAGCAAAAATATTTCCATATAACGGATCTTTATTCTGCCTCTCGCCTCGCATTTACCGTTATGTGTCAAAATGGGCTCATAATGCGGAATTGATCTTTCCACCTGTTCCCGATTCCTATTTTTGTGATATAGCCGATAAATCTATTGCCGAAACATTGCATATTACATATGTTGGACGAATAGATCCCCGCAAAGGGGCGCCTGACGCGGCAAAGCTTTTTAAAAAGCTGTCAAAGATCCGGGGAATAGAAACGGGTATATATGGCTATGCGTGGGAACACTCATCAGCCGCTCTCAGATTGCAGGAAGACCTGCTCTCTGACGGTGATATTAATTATGAACAGGCAGATTACAGGGATTGGTCTCTGGAAGAGGAATCTAAATTAATAAAGGTGTTAAAAAATACGGATGTACTTCTACTTCCTTACCGAAGATTAAGCAGCTCAGTTGACACACCACTTCTCCTTCTTGAAGGAATGGCAGGTTTGTGTTCTATCATAACTCCTGCCCTTGGGGATCTTCATGATACATATGGCTCCAGTTATTTTAATATGCCGGGCGGTTGGAGTTCTAAAGAGGCTATAATGCGCATAAAGAGCGCGAAAGAGCACGTCCAGCAAGATAGAAAACGTTTAGTGGATCAGAATGCTCATCTTAAGTTCAGTACAGAAAACGTCACCAGAAAATTCAGGGAGTGCTTAGTTGGAAGATCCTAAACTTGAAAAACAGAAAAAACAGGAAAGCTCCAAACCGGAGCGCGATTTTATTTCAAATGTTTTCATGCGTTTGAAAAAAGCCGGAGCATTGTACTGTGTTCTGCGTAATTACGACGATTTGCCCGAAAGAGCTGGAAACGATATTGATATTATGGTTTCCCGAGAGCATGTCAAAGCATTTGAAGATCATCTTATGGCGGCCTCTGCGGATTCGGGATGGTGCCTCCTCAAGAAGCCGGTACTATTCGGCTATGGGTCTTACTGGTTCAGGAGCGTAAACGGTAATATTATCCATTTTGATGTGTGGTCTCTTTTTACCTGGAAGGGGTTGAGGTGGGCAAGTGAAAAATCTGTTTTAACTGGGCGCCGGCAGCATGGAGAGATTTATGTTCCTTCTCTTGCGAATGAAGCCGCGATCTTACTTTTAAAGGATCTTGTGCAGAATGGCGAAGTGAAAGAAAAATACAAAGATTTTATCGAAAGAATTGCGAGTGAACACTCACACTCATTTACAGAGTTCCTCTCATGGGCTTTAGGAAAAGAACTTGCTCGGGAAGTATCAGAAAAAGTCGTTAGCGGCAGGTGGAGTGAGGTCTCCGAAGAGAAAAGAAGAATTCGTATGGCAGTAATTTTAAAAGCCCTGGCGCGTGACAATCTAAAGGCTATCCTCGGAGCTGTTAATTTCCTTTTTTATCATATTAAATCGTTTTTCCTGGGACGTAACGGTTTTTTTCTTGTCTTTATAGGGCCGGATGGGTCGGGGAAGTCCACAACTGCGGAGGAGATAAAAAAGTCATTGGCGGAGCTTTTTCCACGAGCACATTATTATCACGGACGCTTTGGATCCATACCGGAACTGAAATGGTATATCAAACTTATAAAAAATGCTAAAGAAAAGGAGATTGATCCCGAAAATGACAGTGTTGCTTCTCTCGCGAAAATCCCTCCGCACGGGCGCTTTCGTGCTGTTTTTTATCTGCTTTATTACAGCATAGATTACCTTCTAGGATATGGGACGGTTCTGCGTGCCCGCAGCATGGGACAGCTGGTCATATTTGACAGGTATTTCTATGATTATTTTATTCTGGGCATATTTACAAAAGTACCTTCTTTCTTTTTCAGGATATGCCACTTTATATTACCCAAACCGGATCTATTGGTTTATTTACATAATTCACCCGAAGTTATTCACCAGCGTAAACCGGAATTAACTATTGACGAGATAAAACATCAAAATATCGCCTGCCAGAGAATAGTTAACAAATTGCCTTTTGCTCTCGAAATTGTGACAAACCGGGAGCTTGAAGAGATAACGGAAGATATATCAAATAATATAATTAAGATCATGGACGAGCGCGGAAGGGGAAAATGAAAATACTTTTCGTGGTACCAAATTATGAACCTGCCTGGGCTTTTGGAGGAGTTGCCAGGTGCATAAGCACACTTTGCCGCGGTTTGGCAGGGTTAGGTGAGGAAGTGACGGTTTATACTACGAATGTTGATGGCCGCGGGAAGTTTCTTTCTGTTACCCCCGGTGAAGCTGCCAATGTAGGGGGTGTAACTGTCCGTTATTTTTCATCTACATTCGGACCCGGTTCGGACTGGGATTCGCGCGATATGGTTCATGTCCTTGAAAGAGAGATCAAAGACTTTGACATTGTATATGTATCCGCTACATGGCATTGGATAGGGGTATCGCTGGCCGGTATTGCCGGAAAGCATAACGTGCCATATGTAGTCGGCCTGCACGGAGGGTTCCATCCAAACGCCCTCAAAAAAGGCTGGCTAAAGAAATTTATATGGCGTAAGTTGTTTCTAAAAAAGTACTTAGAAGGAGCAAAAGCGCTTATTTTCAGCACGGAATATGAAGAACAAAGTTCAAAGAAGTTCGTGCCGCAGAATGTAAAAAGAATAGTTGTCCCTAATTCTCTCTCTATCGAGGAGAAGAGTTTACTGGACATGAATTCGTTGGATATACGAGGAGAATACGGCATAATTCACGACTCTTTTCTATTAGTAACGGTCAGCAGGCCCGATCCCGCTAAAAGGGTAGATGTTTTACTCAAGTCCTTTAAAAAAGTTCTGAAGGATATTCCGGATGCAAGTCTTTTAATGGTCGGGGACTTTGAAAATTCATATGGAAGAAGGATGAAAAAACTTGCCGAAGATCTAGAACTCTCCCAGAGGGTTTTCTGGGCAGGTCACCTTACGGGAGAGGCGCTTAACTCCTGTTACAAGGCGAGTGACCTATTTGTTCTTACCAGCGCTCACGAAAATTTCTCGATGGCTACTGCTGAGGCAATGATCTCAGGTCTTCCCGTAGTTGTATCCCGCCATGTAGGGATCGCCGGTGATATAGAGAAAAACGGTGCCGGGGTAGTGGTGGATCTCGAAGAAGAAAAAATAGCAGAAGCTATAATCTCTCTTGAGAAAGACGCAAATAAACAGAAAGAGATGGGCAGGAAAGCTGAAGAAACAGCACAAGAGCTTTATGGGGCGGAGCAAGTTGCCCGCAAAATGCTCGATGTTTTTAAAAAGGCCATATAGAAAATGAGTGAAAATAATACCCAAATTTCAGTAGTTATACTTACCTTTAATGAAGAGAAGAACCTGTCTTATTCTCTCGAGAGTGTGCGGGGTTGGTCAGGCGATATCCACATAGTCGATTCGGGAAGTACGGATGATACGCTTCAGATCGCCGGGACTTCAGGTGTTGGGATCCATTTTCATCCCTGGAAAGACTGGGCCGACCAGCGCAATTGGGCATTGGAGAATTGCGGATTGAAATATGAGTGGGTTCTATTCCTGGATGCTGACGAACAGCTTACTCCGAAGAGCGCCGAAGAGATCTTGAGAAAAACTAAGAACGCACCAGGTGGCTATAGCGGTTTTTATCTTAACTTTGATTTTTATTTTCTGGGGAAACTTGTACGAAATGCCATGTATCCGCATTTAAGGCTTGTCAGGAGAGGGAAGGTCAGGTGGCAGGTTGCGGGTCCCCGGGAATATTGTCTATTAGAAGGTAAAAAGGATGCGATAAGATCCAAATTGATCCATTATGACCACAGGGGGATCGGTCATTGGATAGAGAAGGAAAGGCGTAATGCGCAGCTTGAGGCGGAGATGCTGTACGAGAAAAAGAAAAGATTGTTGAAGAAAAAGGGGAGTAATGTTGAATGGCCGTGCGCGGGAGAAGGAAAATTCCGACATCGTTTGAGGAACATGCTCGATCATATGTTGCCGCCATTTGTTCGTCCTCTGCTTTTCTTCTTATACCGTTTATTTTTTAAAACAGATCTGCGAGACGGCTCTACGGGATTTATTTACACGTTTTTCTTTGGATTGTGGTATCCTATGCTGGTTGATTCGATTTTTGTTGAAATATTGGCTAAGGATGTGGATAATAAGGCAACGAGGAGAATAGCAGAAAACGAAGGAACGTCAAACAAGGCCGATCATATAAAAATATAATATGAAAGTATCAATTATAACAGTTTGCTTAAACTCAAAAGATACCATAGAAGATACCATACAATCCGTCCTATCTCAATCGTATCACGATGTGGATCATGTTATTGTAGACGGAGGATCCACTGACGGTACGCTTGATATAATAAATAAATACAGAGATGATCTCCACCAGATAATTTCCGAAAAGGATGATGGTATATATTATGCTATGAATAAAGGGGTAAGTGCAGCGAGAGGGGAGATCGTAGGGTGCTTGAATTCTGACGATCAGTATGCCGATGATACCGTGATAGAGAATGTGGTGCGTTCTATAGCCGAAAATAATACTGATTCCTGTTACGGGGATATGATTTATATTGACAAGGACCATTCGGAAAAAATAGTAAGATACTGGAAAGCAGGAAAATTCAATAGAAACAAGTTTAAATGGGGTTGGATGCCGCCTCATCCAACGTTCTTTGTTAAAAAAGATGTCTATGAAAAGTTCGGACTTTTTGACACAAATTTCCCGATCACTTCTGACTATGAACTGATGCTAAGGTTCCTCTATAAACATAACATTTCGACAACTTATATCCCCAGAGTAATGGTAAGAATGCGAGTGCATGGGAGCAGTCATCCAAGCTTCAGCAAAACATCTAAAAATATTGTAGCGAATTACAGGGCCTGGAAAGTTAATGATCTTAGTATCATTCCACTGATGATGCTCTTTAAACCATTATCTAAGATATCTCAATTTAAATTCAGAAATAATCTTCTTTAACTCCAAATCATTTCAATTCAATATGGAACATGTTGATATTATTGTCATCGGAGCGGGTGTTGTGGGGTTAAGTGTTGCTGCCCGCCTATCCCGGCCGGGATCAACCCTGTTCGTTATAGAAAAAAATGACTCTTTCGGCCAAGAGACGAGTTCCCGAAACAGCGAAGTTATTCATGCCGGTATTTATTATCCTCCCGGTTCTCTAAAAGCCCGACTCTGCGCACGCGGTAATGAAATGTTGTATGAGATCTGTTCGCGCGAAGGCATCCCCCATAAGCGCACGGAAAAATTAATAGTTGCTACAAATGCCGGGGAAGAAACAGAGCTAGAGAAGCTTTTTGAAAACGGCCGGAAAAACGGCGTTCCGGGTTTAAAGCTGCTTTCTGAGGATGAAACAAAAAAAATGGAGCCCGAGATCCGGGCGCGCGCGGCGTTATATTCCCCGAGTACCGGTATAGTTGATACGCATGAACTTATGAAATACTTCGCGAATGACTTGAAACATAAAGGGTCAGACATTGTTTATCGTTCTGAAGTAATAGGATTGAACAAGGCGACTGATGGTTATGAAGTAACGATAAAAGAGGAAAGAGAGACCTTTAAGATCCATGCCGGGATCGTGATCAATTGTGCCGGGCTTAACTCTGACACCATAAGCGCGTTAGCCGGTATTGATGCCCATCAAAATAATTATTCTCTAAAGTATTGCAAGGGGCAGTATTTTAGGATTAGCGATAGAAAGAAGTGCCGCTTAATTAGTAGATTGATCTATCCTGTTCCAAGGGAAAAGTCTGCCGGTCTTGGGGTCCATGCTACGCTTGACCTTGCGGGCAGCGTGCGTTTAGGGCCGGATGCCCGATATATAGAGCGAGACGACGTAAATTATGACGTTGACCTTTCGGATAGGGGAGAGTTTTTTGCCTCCGCTAGAGAATTTATGCCTTTTTTGCTGGAAGAGACCCTTGTTCCGGATACTGCCGGCATAAGACCGAAACTTCAGGGTCCGGGTGAAGATTTTCGTGACTTTATCATAAAAGAGGAAACTGAACTTGGCCTTCCTGGTTTTGTGGACCTTATAGGAATAGAATCTCCGGGCCTCACAAGCGCACCGGCTATAGCTGAATATGTTGAAAATTTAATCAATTAGAAGCCCCATTCTTTTAATTAACCCTTTGTAAATAAAGAAGTTATACCTAAGAGCCTCGTTTTTTATCATTCTTTCCAATCTCCTAACAATTATCAAAGAATTATATTGACATAATTATATATACGTATATAATGTTGTTCAACAAATGAACACAAACTAAAATTTTTTTTTGCCATGGACGTTCAATGAATGAACAACCTTTAAAAGAAGATGTTCTAAATACCCTACGCGTTCTATCCTCAAAAGAGGATCTTACTCAAAGGGATCTTTCTGCTCATCTCGGAGTTTCCTTAGGAAAGACCAATTATCTCTTAAAAGAGCTTATAAGAGGCGGTCTAATAAAAATAACGAATTTTGCAAAAGGCGATCAGAAGCTAAAGAAAATGGGGTATGTCCTGACAAAAGAAGGGTTTCATGTGCAGCTGCAGCTTACACATCATTTTTTAGAGATAAAAGAGAGGGAATATACGGAACTGAAAGCTGAGGCCGAAAAAGTTTCTAACGGCATGAATGGCACGTTAGGGGGAGAAGAATGATCGATAAGGAGTTTTTCATGAAAAGAAGTGTGCTTATTACAGGCGGATGCGGGTTTATAGGTTCAATACTTACGGAAAGGTTACTGGATGAAGGTTTCAGTGTGAGGGTGATCGATAATCTCATGCACGGGAATGAAGAGCCTGAATGTTTTAAGAATGATCCGGATTTTGAATTTATAAAGGGTGATGTAAGGCGCAAAGAGGATGTAGTAGACGCATTAACTGGTATGGACAATGTGATACATCTGGCCGCTATTGTGGGGGACCCGGCATGCAAGAAAGATCCAGTACTCGCAAAGGAAACCAATCTGGATGCTTCTATATCTTTATTCGAGACAGCCAAAGAAATGGGAGTAAAAAGATTTATTTTTGCTTCAACATGCAGTAATTACGGGAAGATGGCAGACTCAGGCGGATATGTGAATGAGGACTCGCTCCTAAGGCCGGTATCATTGTATGCGGAGCTAAAGGTAGGATTTGAGGAATATCTTCTTAGTAGTCCCCGCGATGATGTGTTTACTCCTGTTGCTTTACGCTTTGCTACCGCTTATGGGGTTTCGCCAAGGATGAGGTTCGACCTCACCGTTAATGAGTTCACAAAAGAACTTGCTCTCCAGAGGGAACTGGTCGTTTTCGGGGAACAGTTCTGGAGACCTTATTGTCATGCATCTGATTTAGCCCAGGGCTGTATCAAGGTTCTTGGAGCAGACAGGGAAACAGTTGACCGCAATGTTTTCAATGTGGGTAGTACGGATGAGAATTACCAGAAACAGATGATAGTCGAAGACATAAAAAAGCATATACCGAATGTAAAAATCAAATATGTAAAAAAAGACGAAGATCCTCGTGATTACAAAGTTGACTTTTCAAAAATTAATAAAACCCTGGATTTCAATATAACAAAGACAGTAGTTGACGGCATAAAAGAAATAAAAGCGGAGCTTGAAGGCGGTACTTATGGGGATCCGGATAGCGCGCTTTACCGGAACAGCTAAGAGGGGATTATGACTGAAAAAATTATACCATTATCAGTACCATCTTTGAAAGGGAATGAGTTTAAGTATGTCAAAGAGTGCATAGATACTGAATGGGTATCTTCAGCAGGCAGCTATGTGGACAAGTTTGCTAAGGAAATGGCTAGCTATGCCGGGACGAAATATGCCATTGCATGTTCAAGCGGTACAGCAGCTTTGCATACGGCGCTGATATTGACGGGGGTTGAAGCGGGAGACGAAGTAATAGTTCCTGATGTCACCTTTATCGCTCCGGTAAACACTGTCAGGTATGTAGGTGCAAATCCCGTTTTTATAGATTGCGACGATTATCTGAATATAGATGCGGATAAGCTGGCTAGCTTTTGTGAGGAGGAATGTGACTTCACCGGAGAAAAACTTATAAATAAGACCTCAGGAGCCCGGGTGAGGGCCATAATTCCTGTGCATATATTCGGAAACCCGGCAGAAATGGAGAGGATAATGGATCTTGCCGTAAAATACGGACTTAAGGTGACCGAAGACGCTACCGAATCTGTAGGTTCTTATTACAGGGAAGGAAAATATGCCGGCAGGAAGACAGGCAGCGTAGGTGATATCGGCTGCTATTCGTTTAATGGCAATAAGATAATAACTACCGGTGGCGGGGGAATGATCGTAACCAATAATCCCGAATATGCCCAGAAGGCCGATTATTTAACGAATCAGGCCAAGGATGACACTGTCAGATACGTGCATAACGAGACCGGATACAATTACAGGATGAACAATATCCAGGCAGCTATAGGATGTGCCCAGCTGGAGAAAATAGAGGAATATATAGATACAAAAAGAAAGAATTTCAATATCTACAAGGATGCCCTGGCAGATATTGATGGACTTGAGCTCGTGGAAGAGCCTTCTTATGGGTTTTCTAATTTCTGGTATTATTCGTTGCTTGTGGATAAAGAAAAGTACGGTCTTAATAGAGAAGAACTGATGAAAAAGCTGGACGAAAGCGGCATCCAGACCAGGCCCTTGTGGCAGCTCAATCATCGGCAGATGCCTTATAAGGACTGTCAGGCTTATAGCATTGAAAAGGCCGAACATTATTATGACCGGCTGCTGAATATACCATGCAGCGTGGGGCTTAAACCTGAAGATATCAAAAGAGTATTAGGGGTGATGAAAGATGTCTAAAAGGAAGATCTGCGTAGTAACAGGTTCACGGGCCGAGTACGGCCATCTTTACTGGCTGCTTAGAGCAATAGAAGATGACCCCGCGCTGGAACTGCAGACGGTTGTAACGGGAATGCATCTTTCTTCAGATTTCGGTTCTACCGTTAACGTGATAAAAAATGATGGTTTCCAAATAAGCGGAAAGGTGAAAGTATTATCCTCTTCCGGTAAGGATGAAGAGATGACGAGGCCTATAGGACGGGGCCTGAACGGTTTTACGGATATTTTCAAGAAACTCTCACCCGATATTGTAGTAGTCCTGGGAGACAGGTTCGAGGTATTTTCCGCAGCTATTGCTGCCTATATTTTGCAGATACCGGTTGCCCATATACATGGCGGTGAACTTACCGAGGGTGCGCTTGACGAGGGATTCCGTCATTCCATAACGAAGATGGCCAGCATTCATTTCCCCGCGGCAAAAGATTATGCCGATAGAATAATAAGGATGGGGGAATTGCCACGCAGAGTGTTTGCTTTTGGTGCTCCGGGGCTTGATAGTATTAGGGGCCTTAATCTGCTTACGAAAAAGGAATTAGAGGAGAGTCTGGGGCTTAAGATGGAAAGCCCTACTGCGGTAGTTACTTATCATCCTGTGACACTGGAGAGGGGTACCGCTTCGGCACAGATGGATGAACTGGTAAGTGCCCTTGATGAGTTTGATATGAGGATAATCTTCACAATGCCTAATGCGGATACAGGTCATAAAGTTATTACCGGTAAGATAAGAAAATATGCTGAGAAGAATAAGAAACGAGTGAAAGTGTTCACCTCTCTCGGGCAGATCAGGTATCTGTCGCTACTCAAGCATGCGGATCTGATGATAGGGAATTCTTCAAGTGGGATCGTTGAAGCTCCTTCTTTAAAGCTTCCGGTTGTAAATATTGGAGACAGGCAGAAGGGAAGAATAAAGCCTGGTAATGTGATCGATTGCGGATATTCGTCTAGAGAGATCAAAAAAGCCGTGAAAAAGGCGTTAAGCTCCACTTTCATCGGGTCGCTTGCAAAATTGAAGAACCCTTATGGCAAGGGGAATGTATCCGTCAGGATCAAGGACCGACTGAAAAAGGTAAAGCTTGGCGAAGAACTGATAAAAAAGGAATTTTTTGATGGATAAAGAGAGAATTATACTCATAGGCGGTGGAGGACACTGTAAAGTCGTGATAGATGCTGTCAGATTATCCGGAGAATATGAAATAGAAGGAATAATAGACCCTGGTCTGGAACCAGGTAGCGATGTGATGGGTGTGCCGGTACTGGGCGGCGATGAAATTCTTGCTGAAGTTTACAATAAAGGCGTGAAAAATGCCTTTATTGCCGTTGGTTCTGTGGGAGATTGTACAATACGTAAAGCGATACACAAAAAGATCAAGGGCGTTGGTTTTAATGTGCCCGTTATCAGGCATCCGGAGACAGTTGTAGCTAACGATGTTGAACTAGGAGAAGGTTCTTTTGTTGCCGCTTCTGTTACGATCAATACCGGAACGAAGATAGGGGAAAACGTGATAATAAATACATCTTCTTCGATTGACCATGACTGTCAGATCGGGGATTTTGCTCATATATCCCCGGGAACCATATTAAGCGGAGAGGTTAGAATAGGCGACTCTAGCCATATTGGGGCTAAATCAGTGGTCAACCAGGTAATAAGTATCGGCGAAGAATGTATTATTGGTTCAGGAAGCGTGGTTACGAGGGACATACCCTCTGGATCAAAGGCATTTGGAAGTCCATGCAAAATAAGGGGCAGAGTAAATGAGGGATAAGATATTTATAATAGCAGAAGCCGGTGTAAATCATAACGGAGATTTAGAAACAGCTAAAAAGCTGATAGATGTTGCGGCAGAGGCCGGAGCCGATGCTGTTAAATTCCAGAC
>JABMSC010000038.1 GCA_013204685.1 Candidatus Omnitrophota bacterium
AGATTATAGAGTACGGTGTCCCCATCGTCTAGCCCGGTCAGGACTCCAGATTTTCATTCTGGCAACAGGGGTTCGAATCCCCTTGGGGATGCCACTTTTTGCGAAGCAAAAAGCGGCATTGAAACAACAATTATAGGGGCACGGCATACCGTGCCCCTACATATTATTATATTGAAGGGAAACAACACATGGATATAGAACAGCTCTGGGCGAAGGCTCAGGAAAAAACAGAAGTAATAAGGGGCCGGGTAAAAGGACTTCCTACCTTTGAGCATGCAAGGGTGCCTTATATTTTTCTAACCGAATCCGCGGTAAATGAAGGGCATACCGTAATACGGGAAGGAAAGGTTATCATCGAAAAACCTATGATCCTTTTGCCGGAGGACCTGCCTCAGTTTGACGGTTTTGACATCGAAGAAGATCTCGAGATCGAACAGGGGACGCTTCAGACATTTTTTCTGATGAGGGGCGTGAGGTTTCCGTCACTCAAATACAACCACACGACAACAAAGCTTGACCTTAACGACAGATCGCTTTCCAGGAACGTGGCGGATTTCAAAAAAACACTTGAACAGAAAGAAAACGTTAACACGGCTCTGATCATTGGTCCTGAGGATTGCTGGCAGTTCTCCATTCTTTTATACATGGCGGCTCTTGTCGGTCGTTGCATGAAGAGCGACATAATGAATATCATAGATAAGCTCAGAGACGGCCAGGAGTGAGAAAAAGTCCGGGGAAAACATATGTGCGGAATTATAGGATATACTGGAAAAAAGAATGTTGAAGAGATCCTGATCAGCGGCCTGTCACGCCTGGAATATCGCGGGTATGATTCAGCGGGTGTTGCCATTCTGGATAACGGCGAGCTCCGCATCAGAAAAAAACAGGGGAAACTGGCCGTCCTCAGAGAAGACCTCAAAAAAAGCCCCATTAAAGGGACTACCGGTGTCGGCCACACGCGGTGGGCCACGCACGGAGTTCCAAATGACACGAACGCGCACCCTCACGTTGACCACAAAACACAGATAGCAGTTGTCCACAACGGAATCATTGAAAATTACCAAGAGCTGAAAAAGAAGCTCCAGAAAGCCGGCTATGAGTTCTCCTCGGATACCGACAGTGAAGTTATCGCGCATCTTATTGCCGAGTGTTATAAAGGCGATCTTTGCGCCGCTGTCCGCGCCGCCACAAAACAGTTGAAAGGCTCCTTTGCAATAGCTGTTGTCCACAAAGGGGAATCGGGAAGAGTTGTGGGAGCACGCAGGGATAGTCCCCTGATAGTAGGGATAGGGGAAGGTGAAAACTTTCTGGCAAGCGATATCCCGGCCGTTCTGGAATACACAAAAAAGGTGATCTACCTCGACAATGGCGAGACAGTCGACCTTACCGACAAAACATGCGTGATATACAATGGAAAAGGAAAGAGGATGAAGAGGAAGCCCACCGTTATAAAGTGGGATATCTCTCAAGCCGAGAAAACGGGCTACAAGCATTTTATGCTGAAAGAGATCTTCGAACAGCCGGAAGTATTAAGAAACATTTTTAAGGAAAGAATAAAAAAAGGCAGAGTTAACTTCGAAGAGCTGAAGATATCAAAGGCGCAGCTTAAAAAAATAAAGAGGATCGTGATCGTAGCCTGCGGGACAGCTTACCACGCCGGGATGACCGGAAAATATATGTTTGAAAAGTATGCACGGATCCCTGTCTGGGTAGATAATTCCAGCGAATTCAGGTACCGCGATCCATTGGTAGACAAAAATACACTGGTAATTGTTATTTCACAGTCGGGGGAGACGGCGGATACCCTGGCAGCTCTCAGGGAAGCAAAAGAGAGAGGGGCAAAGGTCCTTGCGATATGTAATGTCCTTGGCTCCTCAATAGCGAGGGAATCCGACGGAGTGATCTACACCCATGCAGGACCGGAAATAGCGGTTGCATCCACAAAGGCCTATACCGCGCAATTAGCTGTTCTTTATCTCCTGACCTTTTATATGGCATCGGCGCGCGGGCTTAAGGCAGCACGGAATAAACAATTCCTTAAAGAGCTTAAAAAAGTTCCTCACCTGACTGAAAAGCTGCTTGATGAGTACCGCTCAAGGGGCAACAGGCTTGCTAAGTATGCGACCGATTTTCACGAGTATTATCTTGCGCGGAACAACAAGAGCTGTTTTTTGTATCTCGGACGGAACATAAACTATCCCAACGCCCTTGAAGGGGCCTTGAAACTCAAGGAAATATCTTATATAAGCGCTGAAGGTTATCCGGCGGGAGAGATGAAACACGGGCCGATCGCCCTGATAGACGAAAACCCCTGGGTTGTATGTATTGCTGTCGAAGCGGACACCTACGACAAGATGCTTTCCAATATACAGGAGATAAAGGCAAGAGGCGGGCTTGTTATCGCCATTGTTTCCCAGGGGGATAAGCTCCTGAAGAAGGGAAAGCTGGATTATATTATCGAAGTGCCAAGAGTGCCGGAAGTAGTTTCACCCCTTCTGGTTGTGATACCATTGCAGCTTCTGGCATATTATGTAGCCGAAGCATTCGGGTACGATATAGATCAGCCCAGAAATTTAGCCAAATCAGTAACAGTGGAATAAGAAAAAAGAAGCGCCGGAACTTGCTCTTTTGAAGCATATGTGATATAAGATATGACGCTATTGCGGGCGCGTAGCTCAGCTGGTCTAGAGCGCTACCCTTACAAGGTAGATGTCACAGGTTCGACTCCTGTCGCGCCCACCACTAATGCCAGAAAAGGAGCCGAAGGGAGCATCTGAGCCTTTAATAGAGGGAAGTTTCCGAGGCGGCGAGGAAACGAACACAACCGAAGATGCGGATGGCCGACCGGAGGGCGAGAATATTTTCCGGCATGAGCGATAGCGAAGGGCAGTAAGATAATACGAGCGCGGAGGCGCCGACTCCTGTCGCGCCCACCACTGGGAAAATTTTGGTCTTCGGCCGGTCTTAATAAGAAAACGGCCGCCTGCGGCGGACTGTTCCCCTTCCTTTTGTTGGAAGGGGCTTTATGTAACAAGATGGTCTGGCAGAAAACTTTGGCCTCCGTCCGAACTTAACAAGAAAGCGGGCGAAGGCAATTTTAATTTTCTTGTAATGTAATTTTTGTTCGCTTGACACAGAATATACAGCATGCTATAAATACTGGTTGTGGGGTGGTAGTTCAGTTGGCTAGAACGTCGGACTGTCGATCCGAAGGTCGCGGGTTCGA
>JABMSC010000039.1 GCA_013204685.1 Candidatus Omnitrophota bacterium
CCCTGCGGCAGCGGTAAGAAATATAAAAAGTGCTGCGGGAAATAACATCAGCACGGCATTCATGGCTCGAATTATGAAAAAAAATATTTTAATCAACATTTCACTTTCAATTTTATCCGCAATACTTACATTCCTTGCATTTCCGCCGTTTGAGTTGAGTTTTCTGGCATGGATATCTCTTGTGCCGCTTCTCTTTGTCGCAAAAAGATGCAGCCCAAAGGAAGCGGTTCTTTATTCTTACTTTTCCGGGGTGGTTTTTTTCAGCCTGCTTTTATACTGGCTCGTAAACGTGACCGTTCCGGGACTGATCGTTCTTGTTTTTCTGCTTTCGATCGTTTACGGCCTGTTCGGGGGGTTGAGTGCATGTGTTTTTAAATATTCCATGACGTTTTTTATACTTCCTTTTAGCTGGGCGCTGCTTGAGTATATCAGAGGAAATCTTCTGACGGGCTTTTCCTGGGGCCTTCTCAGCTACAGTCAGTATAAGGCGATCAAACTGATCCAGATCGCGGATTTTGCGGGAGCTTATGGCGTGTCTTTTGTGATCGTTGTTTTTAATATAGCGCTCTTTTCATTGATCATCCGAGACAAAAGAAGGGTTGTTTACTCGATAGCCGCGGTGGCCTTCATCGCCATGGCGGTAGTTTACGGCACGTTTAAGTTCAAGGAGTATCCTGTCCGCGCGAACCCGAAGATCAGCGTTATTCAGGGCAATGTGCCTCAAGAGTATAAATGGGACCCGGCCTTTTCCGGAAGTATCGTAGGAACATACAGTAAACTTACCGAGAAAGCAGCTGCAGGAAAACCCGACATGATCGTATGGCCGGAAACTTCCTATCCCTATCTTGTAGATACGATCGATAAGGCAGCGGAGGAAGTGGGTGAGCTGGCTCTGGAGCTCAAAACCCCTATATTGGCGGGAGTGGTGTTTAAAGAAGGGGATGATTATTATAATAGCGCCTTTCTTTTTGATAAAGAGGGAGGGGTCTCCGGTATTTACAGCAAAGTGCACCTTGTGCCTTTCGGCGAATATATACCCTGGGCGGAATATCTATCTTTCTTAAGAGATCATATCGATAAGCCGATAGGGGAGTTTAGGGCGGGAGAGGATTATAATTTACTTACCCTAAGATCGCAAACCAGGCAAATGAATTTTTCAGATGATACCAGGACGCGGCAAACAGTTTTTTATAAATTTGGGGTATTAATATGTTTTGAAGATGTTTTTCCTTATATTACCCGTGAATTTGTGCGCAGCGGCGCTGATTTTATCGTCAATATAACCAATGATGCCTGGTTCGGAGAGACTGCCGCTCCTGTTCAGCACCTTCAGGCCTCGGTTTTTAGGGCAGTCGAGAACAGAGTCCCGGTCATAAGAGTTGCCAATACCGGGATTTCCTGCTTCGTGGATTCTACCGGAGAAGTTTTATCGAGCGTGGAGCTGGAAGGCAAAAGAATATTTGTCGGCGGTTTTGCCACAGCCAGTGTGAATGTCTACGACGGCCAAACTCTTTATACTGCCTTCGGGGATATTTTCATCCTTATTTGCTTCATCATGTTCATTTTTCTGCTTATCATAGAGGGATACCTGCCTAAAAGTAAACAGTAAAGAAACCTGCGAGACAGCTTGTTTTTAATATGTTTTTTACCACACCGGCTTGCATTAATATATTATGGCAGGTAAACTAACATAAAGATAAAGATGGTTAGTGATCTAAATATGGGTTTATTACTTATCCATGTTCAGGTTTTGGTGCTTTCCGGGGAGAGTGTATGCGTATTTCAAGATCTCTATTATTATTAGTAATGATATCACCCGTGATCTTTGCCCCGGGCATGATCGCACATTCAGATATGATAACCATGCGGGATGGAGAGGATATTAAAGGTGTAGTTCTCGAAGAGTATAAAGACAGGGTTTTAATATCAACGATCGACGGGGAAAAACAGATATTAAAAAAAGACATAAAGAACATCGCCTACGACCTGAAAGAACAGAACTATGCCAGCATGGGGGATTATTATCAGGACAGGGGGCTTTACAAAGAGGCGTATGGATATTATAACAGAGCCCTCGAGATCAATCCAAATTACCAAAGGGCAAAAGACGGTTTTAATCATGTTGTGACCTATATCCAGCTTAGCGACACGCGCCGAAAAATAGATCACTTAAAAAAACGCAATATTGAAGAAATAGAACGAAAGGGCGGGGAGCCAGGCGATCATGACAAGAACATTGAAGAGCAACTAAAATATGCTCTGGGCATAGAGCTGCAAAAAATAAACGAAGATTATATAATCGCGGATGTGGCAAGAAAATCACCTGCCAATATTGCCGGGATAAAAAAGGGCGACGTTCTGCTTGAGATATGGGGCAGGCCCATTGGCTTTATAGGCCCTGTAGAGGTCATGAAAAAGCTTATAGATCCTGGCGTTATGGACGTCAGCGTTACTATTGAGAGGTCAGTATTACTAAGTGTCAGGAAGGGATTAGGCAGAGCAAGCGGTAAATTAGGCATAAAGCTGGGTATTACAGAGATGGACGGGATAATAATTAAGAATGTCAAAAAGAGAAGTCCCGCTGCTTCTGCCGGTCTTAGGTCAAAAGATGTGATCACCGAGGTCCAGGGAGAATCAACCAGGTACATGTCGCTTGGCGAAGTGGAACGCGTAATGAATTCAAGAAAAGGTGACACGCTTTACATAAATATAGAACGAAATACGATCATGTGGAAGAAATTTAGGGGTAAAAAAGATTTATTTTAATAATAAAAAATGGAGGGTTAAATGCCTATCATAAGAAGAAAAAAATATCTACTACTCATCAGATTCCAGCTTAAGTATATTCTTTATATCCTTGGTTTCCTGTATTTAGGGGCACTTATCTCAGGCTATATCGTATATACAACTGCCTGGCTCACCCTGGGTGAGAAACTGGCGAATGTATATCCTTCCGGCCGGCTCTTTTATATCTGGAGATCCGCTAACGTGCAGCTTATTTTATGGATGCTCGGGGTCTCACCGCTTTTTGTTGTTTTAGGCATATTTCTTTCCCACAGGATCGCCGGTCCTATTTATGCGATCGGAAAATATATAGATAAGCTGCTTATGGGGGACTATTCGCATCCCCTTAACCTGAGAAAACATGATGAATTAAAAGGCCTGGCGGTTAAGGTGACAGAAGTACGCAATAAGCTGAAAGATGATAAGGAAAAACGGGAAAAAAACATACTGGAAGTGGAGACACTGATCGATAGCGGAGATAGAGAAGGGGCAAAATCAAAACTGCAGGAGCTCAAGGATTAGTTTATTAAGTTCGCAGTTCGTAGTTCGCAGTTCGTAGTCTCCGAACTCCGAACTTCCGACGCTGAACTGAACAAAGGAGGGGTTAAATGGGCATGATTCCGGGAAGAGAATCTTTGGATTTTGGGTGGGAAACAACAAAAAAATATTTAGGATTTTTTATTGTTATCAGTATTATTGTTTTGCTGGCCCAGATCGTTCCGAGAAGCCTTCAAAATGTAGCTGCCGAAGATGTGCTGATCCTGGCTTTTCTTATCGGTTTTGCAGGATGGGTAATCCAAAAGATCATTGATATGGGCTTTATCAAGATCTGTTTAAAATGCTGTGATAATGAAAAAGGTGAGTTTTCCGACCTTATTCCGACATCATCTCAGAGGGTTATAAATTTTATACTAGGCTCGATCATATACGGGGTTATTGTAACTGTCGGGACGATCCTTTTAATTGTTCCGGGCATAATATGGTCACTGAAATTTCAATTTTTCGGATATTTCATCATTGATGAGGGGTTAGGTCCAATAGATGCCTTGAAGAAGAGCGGCATGATAACTAAAGGGGTCAAAGGTAATTTGTTTGTTTTTGCCCTGGTAATTGTGCTTATCAACATAGTGGGAATGCTTTTATTGCTTGTAGGATTATTTGTTACGATCCCTCTTACCACACTCGCTTTTTCATACATGTATCGCAGTTTATTAAAGAGAAATGAAGGCGTTGCAATACCTGAGAACTTTGATATTTCCTTCAGGTGATAAAATAAATAACATGTAATAATCGTAGGGGCACGGCATGCCGTGCCCCTACTTTTATATGGGGCAGGTTTAGAACCTACCCCTACAAGCATGGTCGTTCGCGCACACGGTTACGTAATATGCCCCCTGTTGTGCGTAACCATATCCCTCGAGCCGGATCGTTCTTCGGCCATATGGCATACGCATTGCTTTTCATCCCCACAGGTTTCTGTCTAAACAACGATACCCCACCGCTTCGGATATATGATGTGACTCGATCATTTCCGACATCTCCATATCCGCGATCGTGCGGGAAATTTTCAGTATTTTATCATAAGCCCTCGCGCTTATGCCTAGTTCCAGAATTGCTGATTTCAGGAGTTCTTCGGCTTCACCGGAGAGCGTGCAGTGTTTCTCGGTTTCTTTGGTGTCCATGTATGCATTAAAAGAAAGATGACCGGGTTTGTTCTCGAATCGTTTTTGCTGTATTTTTCTTGTGTTTATTACACGTTCTTTAATGCTTTTGGAATGTTCGCCGGTTCTTCTTGAGGAGAGCTGTTCGTAATTTAAACGCGGGACTTCAATGTGAATATCTATTCTATCCAGGAGGGGGCCTGATATCCTGGAAAGATACCGCTGTATCTGATGAGAGGTGCATTGGCAGTTCTTATGCGGGTCGGTGAAGTATCCGCACGGGCAGGGGTTCATGGCGGCGACTAAAAGGAATCTACACTGATACCGTAATGATCTTTTAACCCTTGAGA